>PKXT01000322.1 GCA_003133505.1 Acidobacteriota bacterium | reverse complement strand
TAGTTCTTAAGAAGGTGAATGGCGAGGAGAAGCCAGCGGCGCAAACGCCGCCCGCAAAAATTCCCATCGCGCGAGAGGATAAGACGAAGACGCCAGACGATGGCTCCAGTCCGCAGTGGATCGAATGACGAGCACAAATTCGGCAAATACGCCACGGGGAAAATCTCAACCCCAAAAATCCTCAGCGGAGATTTTCAGCGTCCGATNNAAAAGGCTATACCTTGGGAATTTGAGAAGCGTCCCAACCGCCGCCAATGGCTTTCACCAGCATAATGCTGGCCTGCATGCGCCGGGTGAGAATATCCACCGCAGTCTGCTCGTCCGCAAGCGCGGTGCTCTGCGCGGTGATGACCTGAAGATAATTCGTAAGACCGCCCTTGTAGAGATTATTCGAGAGCGCCAGCGAATGTTCCGCCGCCGCCACAGCCGCATCCTGCGTCTGGGCCTCCTNNATTCCTGGTTGAGGATGCGCAGAGCGGCGAGATTATCCTCCACGGCCTGAAAAGCGCTGAGCACGGTCTGGCGATAGTTCGCAATAGACTCGTCGTATGCGGCTCGCGCCTGTTCCGAGACTCCGCGGCGGTTACCACCGTCAAAAAGCGTTTCGGTGGCAGCGGCCCCAAGCGACCAAAATACACTGGGCCCCTGAAACAGCGTGGTAAGGCTGATGCTTTCCACTCCGACGGTAGGGGTAAGGGTTATTAAGGGGAAATAAGCAGCGCGGGCCACGCCAATGTTGGCGTTCGCTTCCTGCATGCGCCTCTCAGCAGCGGAAACATCAGGCCTACGTTCGAGAAGGTCGGAAGGCAGACCCGGGGGAATCGCCGGATAAGGCGCAGTGAGAGGCGAATCGGGCAAGCTGAATTGGGATGCGGGCTTGCCTATGAGGACGGCGATGGCGTGCTCAAAGTCAGCGCGCTGCACTTCAACGTCCTGCGCCTGGGCCCGCGTGGTTTCCAGTTGAGCCTGGGCCTGGGCCACGTCCAGCCCGGAAACAACACCGCCGGTGTGGCGGCTCCGTGTCAGGTCCAAGGCTTTCTGATAAGCGACAACGGTTGAATTGAGAAGCTTCTCGCCGGCGTCAAGGCCGCGCAGTTGGAAGTAATCGAGGGCCAATTCGGCATGCAGGCTTAGGCTAACATTCGCCAGGTCGGCAGCAGTGGCCTGTGCTTCGGAGCGGCTGGCTTCCACGGTGCGCCGTACGCGACCCCAAACGTCCGGCTCGTATGAGGCATCCACGGAAAGAATCGTATCCGTGTAATAAACATTTCGGTAAGGCACGAAAGACAGCGGACGATTGGAGGAAAGCTGGTCAGGCGTTGCCGTCAAGCCGCCCGTAACGGTCGGGAAAAGAGCCGACCGGGAAATCCGCACAGCCGCCCGCGCCTGGAGAAACTTGTCCTGGGCCACCTTCAGGTCCTGGTTTGAAACATTGATCTGGCTCTCGAGCGTATTCAATTCCGGATCCTGATAGATTTCCCACCAGGTCCCTTTGGTAATCGCATCACGTGGCGCCGCCGGCTTCCAACTGCCTGTTTCCTTGTACGATGGCGGAGTTGCAACGGGAGGCCGGACGTAATTGGGGCCAACCGCACAGCCGGAGAGGTACACGGCGCTGAGGACGAATACAATCGCCCCCGAACGCCGAGAGCGCGGTATGTTTGCCGGCGGCGTTTTAAGGGGATTCCGAATCACTGACGGCTCTCTGCTTTTGCCGGTGCGGCAAGCTGAACCTGTTCACCAGAGATAAGCGAATCGGGAGGGTTATCAATAATGTTTTCTTCGCCATTGAGCCCCGAAACGACCTCAACCTCTTTGCCATAATCGCGACCGAGCACTATGGATTTAAGCGCCGCATGATTGTCGCCATCAACTTCCGCTACTTGAGTGCCGTCAGCCTGAAAAATCAACGCGGTAACCGGCAAAATATAAGATGGAGTATCTTCCGGAAGCTTCAGGTGTACCTCCGTGAAGGCGCCTGGAAGGAGTACGCCTGATGGATTGTCAACGTCCACTTCAACGAGCAACGTGCGCGACGCCAGGTCGATTGAGTTTGCGGTGCGCACCAATTTGCCTTTGAAGCGACGACTTGGAAATTCCGCTAGAGTCAAATCAGCAATAATGCCGGGCTTGGCAATATTGGAATACTGCTGCGGCACGTTAATGAAAACGCGCAGCTTTTCGACGGCGGCGATGTGGAAAAGCTCCTGGGCCGTCCCGCCATTACCGGAATTGATCAAAGCTCCCACGTCGGTATTGCGTGCCGTGATGACCCCATCGAATGGCGCGTAAACTTTCTCAAAAGATTGCAGTTGTTGGAGGCGCAACACGTTGTGCTGCGCGGATACTACCATGGCTTTTTTGGCCGCGTAATCGCTGGTGGCATTGTCCACGTCCTGCGTGGAAACCGAGTCAGTGCTCTGAAGATCCTCGTATCGTTTGGCGGTCACTTGGGCCAGTTGCATATTGGCTTGTAAGGTTGTCAAGTCGGCACGAGCCTGATCAAGCTGCTGGTCCACCTCCGGCGAATCGATTTCCAGAAGAAGATCGCCGGCTTTTACATGCGAGCCGATATCGTGATACCACTTCTTTAAGTAACCGTTGGTTCGGGCGTAGATCGGGGAATCAACGAAAGGCTGCATGTTACCGGGAAGAAGTAGCTCCTGTTGGGGCGCGCCCCGTTTCAAGTGGATTACGCTAACTGTAGGAACAGCCAGGTTGTAGGTCTCTGTTCTCAGCGCCGTCTTGGCCCTTACCCGCGGAACGATCCCTGCCACCACTACGCCGGCCACAATAATCAGAATCAAGACCGCAATCAGCAGGCCATGTCTTGAACCTTCCGGGTTCGGCCTTTCTTCTCTCAGCCCATTTTTTTCAGGTACTTCGTGCTGTGGCATTAGGTCTTCTCCCAACTTGGCCCTTGCATTCTGTTATCAATTCCCCAACTGCGGATCGACTGGAACGGGCTCCTTCTTCGCTTTACTGCCATGCACCACACTGAAGAAAACAGGAACGAAAAATAGCGTGGCTGCGGTGGCGAATAAGAGGCCGCCGATTACCGCCCGGCCCAGTGGCGCATTCTGTTCGCCGCCCTCACCGAGACCGAGCGACATGGGGAGCATGCCAATAATCATTGCCAGAGCGGTCATCAAGACGGGACGAAAGCGCGTAAAGCCCGAAGATAGAGCCGCCGCTGCCGCGTCCATCCCCTCCCCCATTTTTTCCTTGGCAAAACTGACCACCAGAATGCTATTGGCCGTGGCCACGCCCATGCACATGATCGTTCCCGTCAGGGCCGGCACGCTGACCGTCGTTCCCGTCACAAAAAGAAACCAGACAATCCCCGCCAAAGCCGCGGGCAAGGCCATCAGAATGATGAACGGATCAAGCCAGGATTGAAAATTAACCACGATCAGCAGGTAGACGAGAACGATGGAAAAGAAAAGGCCGCCCAGAAGCCCGGAAAACGAGGCGCGCATCGTCTGAATCTGGCCGCGAACGGTGATATGCGATCCACGGGGCAAGCTGCTCTTGCTCTGGTTCAGTATGGGATCAATTTCCCGGGCCACACCGCCAAGATCGCGCCCCTGAACGGAACCGAAAATATCAATAACCGGCTGCACGTCATAATGCGAAACTACGGCCATTTCCGCGCCACGGCTGATGTCCGCGACATTGGCCAGGATGGATGGTGGCGTGGAAGCGTTGGCTCCAGCTAGAGGAATATTTTCGATATCCTGAAGAGACTGAATTTGGTATTGAGGGGTCTGCGTAGCAATCTGATAGCTCACAGCCGTTTGGGGATCCAACCAAAACGTCGGCGAGGTCTGAAAGCTTCCGCTGAGAGAGACCAGAAGGTTGTTCGCTATATTTGATTGTGTGTATCCGATCTGACTAGCCTTAGTGCGGTCCACGGCAATGTGAAACTTCGGGTAATTAAATTGCTGCTGAATTCTCAAATCTACCGTTCCGGGAATAAATTTCAGCCGATTCAATAGCTGGCTGGCGAACATTCTGTCGCCAACTAAATTGTTGCCGACAATTTGAATATCAATCGGCGCGGGCAATCCAAAATTCAGGATTTGGCTCACTATGTCCACGGGAAGGTCGAAAAAAGTAATCCCGGGAAAATCGCGAGCCAGCACAGGCCGCAAATCGTGGACATATTTCGCGGTGTGGTGATGATTTCCCTTTAGGGCCACTTGGATATCGGCATCCGCTGGTCCGGTGGGTGCGGAATTGCTGTAGGAAAGATTGATGCTGCTGTAAGGCAGCCCGATATTATCAATAATCGTATCGAGTTCCGCGGGTGGAATATGCCGGCGGATGTCCTGTTCGACGAGATCGCAGATGGCGGCGGTATCTTCAATGCGAGTGCCCGTGGGTGCGCGCATGTGCAGCTTGAATTCTCCGCTATCCACGGAGGGGAAAAAATCCTGCCCCAGCCAGGGCAAAAGGAGAAACGAAAGACCGCAAGCGGCAAAAAAGCCCAACACAAAAATCTTGCGGTGGCGAATACAGGACTCAAGCAAACGATGATAGCCATCCCGAAACCGTTCAAACCCTTTTTCAAACTTGATTTGCATCCGCGTAAAAGGATTGTGCGATTTTTCCGATTCGGCGCGAGCCTCTTCTTCCGTTTGCGCCTTCAGCAAATAACGGGCCATCGTCGGCACCAGAGTTCGCGACAACAGATAGGACGCCATCATGGCAAAAACCACCGCTTCGGCCAGCGGCACAAAGAGATAGCGGACCACGCCGGCGAGGAAAAACATCGGCACGAAGACGATGCAGATGGCCAGCGTGGAAACAAATGCGGGAACGGCAATCTGCTGCGCACCATCCAGAATGGCCTGCAAGATTTCCTTGCCTTGGCTAAGTTGCCGGTTAATGTTTTCGATTTCAACTGTGGCATCGTCAACCAGAATTCCCACAGCGAGCGCCAACCCCCCCAAGGTCATAATATTGATGGTTTCGCCGAGCGCGCTCATGACAATGATTGAGGTGAGGATGGACAGCGGGATGGAAACGGCAATAATCAGTGTGCTGCGCCAGCTTCCCAGAAAAACCAGAATCATCAATGCCGTCAGGCATGCCGCGATCATGGCTTCCCTGACCACGCCGTCGATGGAGGCACGCACAAATATGGATTGGTCGGAAAACTGGCGAATTTGAAATTGGGGGGGCAGGGTTGTCAGTATCTGGGGCAATTTTTTCTTGATGTTGGAAATGATGTCGAGAGTCGAAACGTTTCCGGACTTCAGGATGGTCATGAGGCTGGCCCGCTGCCCGTTTACACGCACGATATTCGTTTGCGGAGGATACCCGTCCCGCACATTGGCAACATCACGAATGTAAATCGTCGAGCCATTGACGGTCTTAATCGGCAGATCGTTCAATTCCAGGATTTGCTTCGGCGCGGCGTTCAATTCCACTTCGTATTCGTAGGTTCCGATCTTGGCGGTGCCCGCGGGAATAATCAGATTCTGGGCGGCGATTGCGTTCACCACATCCGTGGGAGAGAGCCCCTTGGATTGCAGCGCCGTGGTGTTGAGATCCACTTGCACCTCGCGCTGCTTGCCACCATAGGGATAGGGAATGGCAACGCCCGGCACGGTCACCAGTTGGGTCCGCAGAAAGTTAATGCCAAGGTCGCCAAGCTGCTGTTCGGAAAGCCCCTGCCCGGAAAGGCCGAGTTGCAAAATCGGCACGCTGGAGGCGTTGTATTGTATGACCAGGGGCGGCAACGTTCCAGGAGGCAGGCCACGGATGACTGTCTGCGAAATTGCCGTAACCTGCGCAACCGCATTACCAATCTGCACATTGGGCTGAAAAAATATCTTCACTACGCCAATGCCGTTGAGGGACTGCGATTCGATATGTTCGATGTCATTAACAGTCGTGGTTAGCGACCGTTCGTAGCCGTATACAATTCGCCCCGACATCTGCTCCGGGTCCAGACCCGTGTAGTTCCAGAGGACGCTAACAACAGGAATGTTAATGTTGGGGAAAATGTCCGTGGGGGTGCGAAAAATGAAAACCGGCCCAAGGATCAGCAGGAGAATGGCTACGACGACAAACGTGTACGGCCGGCGTAAGGCAAGTCTGACTATCCACATGATTGAGTTTAATTAAGACGCGGAAACGATAGGGAAGGTTTCAGTCAGCTTGTAGACCCTGTTTCAGCGACCTTCAATGGATGATGCGGGAGGCTGCGGAGATGCAGAAACGCTCTTCGAAAGATAATTTAAGACAATGGCGCGCTGGCGCGGAGTGAGTTTTGTCCCAAAGCGCTCCATTTGATGGAAGGTTTGCACCCATTGCACGCTGGANNTGCGCTGAAAGAATCGGGGAGGCATCGTGACAGCTAAGGCAGGCTGATTGCACTACGTCGCGCCCGGGCCCCACAGGCAAATCGTATGTAAGCCCCGCATCAGGACGCACTGGAAAATTATCCGCAAGATATTTTATCAGCGCATCGTGATCGGCCGCGAGCACCGGCGCGTTCCACCGGATCATCTTGTCCACTTCCTTTGTCCACGCGGCCGGACTCAAGTGCTGCTGGGTAATTATGGAAGCATTGTGGCAGATAGTGCACGAGTTTTGGGCAATATCCTGGCCAGCACCCGCGGGCAGATCCGTGCTTTGCGCGTAAAGCGCGCCGCAAGCGAGAGAGCTAACAAGTGCGGTGAATATTACTGACCGCATAATCTTGGTTATCATTGCCATCGTCATCATGGCCTATGCCTCCACGCGCACACGCGCGCGGCCCATTCCATTCCATAAATACCCGGAGGGATTCCAGTCGGGAATTTCTGGTTGTGCATTGCCTTTGTTATCGGTGGCTTTCGACAAAATCACGAAATCGCCCTCGGACGGCGGCGTCCAATTGAACGACCACAAACGCCAGGAATATGTGGCCCTTTCCGAGCCCAACTTCGCGGGCGACCATGTCTTTCCCCCGTTGTCCGAGACATCCACTTGCTCAATCTGGTTTTCGCCAGCCCAGGCGATTCCCGTCACCTCAATGGAACGGCCTTTGGAAAGTGTTCCATCACCCGGCCGTGTAATAGTGGACTTGACGCGAAGGGCCGTGGCCGGATGCGTATCCTTCGGATCCACGGGCTGCCCAGGCTTTAGTGGACTATTCGGCAGACGATATCCGGGGTTCATGAAATTACCCTCGAATTCATGATTCAGCACCTTGATCTCGCTGAGCCATTTCACTGAAGCCGAGCCAATCCACCCGGGCACTATGGCTCGTGCCGGATAACCATGCTCCAGTCGCAAAGGACCGCCATTCATTTCCAGCGCCACGAGGGTATCGTCGTCAACAGCCTTCTCAATGGGAATGCTGCGAATGAAATCGGGCACCTTGCCGGGCGGGTCGTCGAAACCGTCGAATGCGACATGCTTCGCGGTCGCTTTGAGCCCGGCGTGTTTCAATAGGTCCACCAGTCGCGGACCGGTGAAGCGCGCATTCCCCACCGCGCCTCGCTCCCACTGAATTCCCGCTGCGCGAGGACGATAGAACGCGCGGCCGTTTCCCGCGCATTCGAGTGTGTTGGTCAGCGTGGTGGATTCCATGTGGCGCAATTCGGCCAGCGATAGCGAAAGCGGCTTTTCCACTTCTCCAGTTATGTTGAGCCGCCATTCAGGTCCCGGAGAATTGGGGAGCGCCAGGTGATCGCGGACGAAGAACAGATTGGTTGGCGTAATCCATGAGTTGAGCAAATTTACAGGTGTTTCCAAATCGAGGAACTTCGCCGAGCGTACAATCAGCCGGTCGGATCCCTGCGGCAAGCCCTGAGCCAGGACAGAAAACGAACCTAACATTCCCGGCGGCAACATCCCCGCTGCCCACGCCGCCCCAGCAAGGCGAATCCCCTGCCCCAGCCATTCGCGGCGCGCGGCGGAAAATTGCCACAGCGGACCGGTAGTCTGGTCATCCACGACTTTGCGGCTCATTAGCAGGACCTCTCATAAAAGTCATCGTGAAGCACATAACAACAATCCTGCATTCACCCCTTCACAATTAACCTGTAAGGATCTTAACTTAAGCCTATGATTAATTACAAGTAATTCCATAGGCTTTGCGCTATTTCGGAAATCCCCCAGTCCTCCAGAATCAGCAGCTTTCGGGGATGACGGGGCATGTGCTGGATGCGGCTGGAAAGGTTACTCCACCCTGCCGTCGTCACAGAAAGGACGAATGGTCTATCCGGGATCGCCACTTTTCTCGATGCCGCGAAGATCATGTATTCCCGCTCCCGCTAATATACATCTATGATTCAATGACTCATATGTGGAATGTGACCATCCATTCGGCCATTTTGTTAATTTTCGCGGGTGTCCTCGGCGGCGCGATTAACGCTGTCGCCGGCGGCGGCAGCTTCTTCACTTTTCCCGCCTTGCTCGCCACCGGAGTACCGCCCATCCCCGCCAACGCCACCAGCACCGTTGCGCTGTGGTTGGGCATCACAGCCAGTGGCGGAGCCTACCGCAATCGCCTGGACGTTTCCCGACGAATGATGATTCCGTTAATCGTTACCAGCGTGATCGGGGGTTTCGCCGGAGCGCTTCTGCTAGTTCACACGCCGGCGGAAACCTTCCTGCGCGTGCTCCCGTGGCTGATGCTGAGCGCCACGCTTCTCTTCGCCTTCGGGCGCCAGGTTTCGCGGCGATTTTCCTCCGGCCTTGCGCGCGATGCTTCCACCGCCGCTGTTGCAGGCGCGGCGATATTTGAACTCGTGGTCGCGGTATATGGCGGCTACTTTGGCGGCGGAATCGGCATTGTAAACCTGGCCATGCTGGCAGCGCTGGGAATGACCGACATCCACGCCATGAACGCCATGAAAGTAATCCTATCCGGAGTGATAAACGGCGCGGCGGTAATTACCTTTATAGTTTTGCGTGCCGTCCATTGGGGGCCGGCCCTTGTGACCACTGTGGGTGCCGTTGCCGGCGGATATTTCGCCGCTCGTTATGCGCAACGGCTACCACAATCCTGGATTCGCGGATTTGTGATTGTGGTGGGCATAGGGATGACCGCATATTTCTTTGTGAAGGCGCACTAAAACAAGGATTTATGCCCAAGTACCCGTATTGTAAAAAGGAAGTCACGTTGGACAAAACCCGGCGGGATTCTCAATCAATGGGAGATGAAATTCACAAGGACGTGGAAGGAATCGTGAAGAAGGAAATCATGTATTCCTGCCCCCACTGCGATTCGATCCTCGGCTTTGGCTTCTTCTTTGGCGGCCTGTTTACTGGAAGACCATAAAACCGGCAGCTTATAAAATCCTTACGAAGTTTTCACGCCTTCCTCACCTCGCGGGTCATAGCGTGGTCGTATTCTTAATGGCCGGGAGGCTGATGTGACCGATCTCGCCTTAATACTCGCCACCGCGGCATTCTTCGCCGTCTCCGTCCTTTATATTCACGGGTGTAGGCGCCTTCAATAGCGGGACCGGCCATGTCACACTTACCACCATCCGCGGCTCAGCCTATAGCACTCGCGCCTGTGTGGGCACACTTTTGGGGAAATATCGTGCCGCCTGCCGCGTCGCCCATCCTGATGATCGGACTTTGCGTCCTTCTGTTCGGGTATCTGGTCGCGGCTTTGCTCTGGCCGGAGAAGTTTTGACATGACCGCCAATGGCTGGTTTCAGATTTCTCTATTCATGCTTGTCATCCTGGCGATAACCAAACCCCTGGGCATTTTCCTGGCGCGCGTGTATAGCGGACAAAAAACATTCTTAGACATTCTACTCCGCCCCTGCGAGCGCGCTGTTTACCGGTTGACCTCCGTGGATGAGAAGCACGAAATGCCGTGGACGGAATACGCCTCATGCATGTTGCTATTCAGCGGAGTCTCGCTCGCACTGCTTTACATCATCGAGCGCGTCCAGAAATGGTTGCCTCTGAATCCTCAGAAATTCGCCAACGTCTCGCCGGCGCTGGCCTGGAATACCGCGGTCTCGTTCACTACCAACACCAACTGGCAGGCCTACGTCCCCGAAACGACCATGAGCTATTTCACCCAAATGGCCGGGCTGGCCTACCACAATTTCGTTTCCGCAGCAGTCGGAATCGCGCTCGCCATCGCGCTAATCCGCGGAATTGGGCGGCACGAAACTGACAAGCTCGGAAATTTCTGGGTAGATGTGACCCGTACCCTCCTCTGGGTGCTACTGCCGCTCTGCCTGGTAATCGCGATGGTGTTTGTTTCCCAGGGTGTAGTGCAGAACTTTAAACCCTATCTCACTGCGCAACTTGTCGAGCCACAAAAGATCTCTTCTACGGCGCCCGATGGACACGCGGGCACCACAGTCATTTCCGGGCAAACAATTCCCGGGGGGCCGGTCGCGTCGCAGGAAGCAATCAAGGAGCTGGGCACCAACGGCGGCGGCTTCTACAATGCCAACAGCGCGCACCCCTTTGAGAACCCCACTCCTTTCGCGAACTTTCTTCAGATGGTCTTGATTTTCGCGATCCCCTCTGCGCTTACCTACACGTTGGGCCGCATGACCGGCTCTCAGCGCCACGGCTGGGCCGTCTGGGGCGCAATGGCAGCGCTGTTTCTGATTGCCATCACCGCCGCGTACTGGGCCGAAGCGCGCGGGAATCCGCTGCTTACCGGCTCCCACCATCTCGTGGGTCAACGCGCTGTCTCCATGCCCATCGGCGCATCCGAATCCGGCGGCAACATGGAAGGTAAGGAAGTGCGCTTCGGAATCGCCGGCTCGGCGCTTTTCGCGACGGTCACCACCGATGCGAGCTGCGGCGCGGTAAACAGCATGCACGATAGCTACACGCCGCTTGGCGGACTGGTCCCGTTGGTCAACATCGAGCTCGGCGAAGTCGTCTTCGGCGGCGTCGGCGCGGGCCTCTACGGCATGCTGATGGAGGTCGTCCTGGCGGTATTCATCGCCGGACTGATGGTGGGCCGCACGCCCGAATATCTCGGCAAGAAGATCGAAACCCGCGAGATGAAGCTCGCGATGTTCGCGGTGCTGATCTATCCGCTCAGCGTGCTCGGCTTCTCGGCGGCGTCGGTCCTGTTGCAGTCCGCGCTCGCCAGCCTCAACAATGCGGGCCCGCATGGGCTGTCGGAGATCGTCTACGCCTATGCTTCGGCCAACGCCAATAACGGCTCGGCTTTCGCCGGACTGAACGGCAACACGCCGTGGTTCAATACGACCCTCGGCATTGTCATGCTTCTGGGTCGCTTCGCCTATGTGATTCCGGTGCTGGCCCTGGCTGGCGGGCTGGCGGCCAAGAAGAAGGCGCCGGCTTCGGCGGGAACCTTCCCCACCACCGGGCCGCTGTTCGTCGGCCTGCTGCTCGGCG
>PKXT01000260.1 GCA_003133505.1 Acidobacteriota bacterium | reverse complement strand
AAAGCGCAAGAATTGCCCCCGTACCACCCGGTGTTTGAGAGTCGTATTGCTGCGGAACGAAACCGTCTCGATTCACTTGCAAGCGGTACCGGCTTGGCTCAATATCCGTAATATTGAAGCGGCCAGCGGCATCCGTCGTGGTTGTCATAGGCTGGCCCTTCCCGCCGCTCGCAATATCGGGATTGAGAACCACATTGACTCTGCTCAATGGTGTGCCGCTGCCTTCCCGTATGACCCTTCCGGAAATACTGGCTTTCTTAGGAGTGGAATCGGTTTGGGCGCGCGCGGAAGAACCAGTAACCGCGGTAATAACTACTGCGCCAAAAAGAAAAACAAGGAGGCGCGGGAGCGATTTCCAAAAGGGGTGGCTCATCGGCCTGGAAGAAAACTGATTACCAACGCCATCGGGAATGACATGGATATTGCCATCCCTGAAAATTGTACCAGCGCATGACAGCGAGGAGAAAAGGATTTCAACGCGGCGCCAGAATGTGGCTATTCATGGTTGGGACTGTGGCACGCTGGCGGTGCAGCGATACATCCACCTGGCTGGCCATGGCTTCCACCTCGAGCGGGAGTACCAGAAATTCCTGAACGCGCATCGCTTCCTCTCGCGGGGCCTTAAGCAGCGAGCCGTGTTGGACGCGGCAGACCGCGATGTTCTTTTGCGAGTCGAGCCAAACAGCGACTTGCTTAAGGTGCATTTCAAATGTAGCCATCATCGCCGCCCCATTCAGGGACGGGCCAGCAGCGCCCAATTGTTTGATCATTTCCGCCTGAGAAGCCACCACTTCCTCAAGGGCGCGGGACATGAGTATCAGGTGATAGGAGTGGCCGGATGGAAGATTGCGAAGGAGCGCGGAAACCACTTTCACCGCCTTCCCTTCCGCCTCCGCGATGCAGCTAGGATCGTCCCGGAGTTGCTTGATTTTTTCCCATTCGAAATAACCGCGCGGGTTATTGACGTCGCTTACGCGAAGACCATCGGCGAGCGGGGGCAATCCGCCCGCGGCAAGCATTTGCATCATCAGAGACGTGCCGGAACGCGGCAGGCCGGATACAACAGTGATCATGCCGTTCCTGCCCGGGCCCTTTTTTCCTGCAGGTCGGCGATGGCGCGCTGATGATAGGCGACCTTGGTAAAATCCTCGCGATTGCGGCGGTAGATGGCCACCAGCCAGCGATGGGCGTTGAGCAGGCCTGGAGCCATGGAAAGGGCCGTCTGGAAAGCGAGCGCGGCGCGGTCCAGATGCTTTAGCCGTCCGAGGGCAACCCCCAGACAATAGTGACCGGCGGGCAGAAAATGGCGAAGGCTCACGGCAGCCAGAGCCTCTTCGGCGGCTTCCCGATTTTGGCGACGACGAAGACGTAACTGCGCCAGTCCAAGGTGGGCATCGGGCGAATCCGCATCAATGGCCACAGCTTTCTGGAATGCCCCTTCAGCTTCGTCAAGCCGGCGCATTCGCAGGTACGTATTACCCAGGCGGACGTGCAGATCCGGTAATCGCGGCTCCGCTTCAGCGGCGCGTGAGAGATGGACCAGAGCTTCATCCAGGGAATTCTCTTCAAAGCGGACGAGGCCCATGAGCCAATCCGCCCACGGTTGTTTCCCGCGCTGCACCAAGCCTTCCAGTGCGGCGCGAGCTTCCGTCAGCCGGCCAAGATCCAGGTAACATTGCCCGAGATGAAGGGCGAAGCGTATCTCATCTGACTTCTCTTTGCTAAGCTGCTCCAAAATTGGGAGAGCTTCAGCGGGACGATAGGAATCGAGATAAACCTGAGCCAGACTGTACTGCGACTCGCGGACGCAGTTCTCGACTGCCTTGGCCTGATCCTCATTGGGGGCTTGAATATACCCCAGCGCGACAAACTGCTGCATCATGGCCTGAGCGGCGGCGGGGTCCATGCGCAAATTCGCGGGATGCATGCCACATTCGCCCGGCACATCTTCCCAGCTCGGGATTTTTTCAATCTTGGGAGGTTCCTCAAAAGCCTCGACCAGAACCCGGCCATCCATATCCTCACCGACAGGCAGACCGAGAAGCGTCAGCACCGTTGGCGTGATATCGAGCAAATTTGCACCATAAATGCGCTCGTCCTGGCGCAGGTGTGGCCCGGCCATGCAAATTATGCCGACAGGACGGTGGCCCACAGCCGGACCGGGACCTGCTTTGGGCATGTAGCGCGGACGCAAGTGATCGGAATGGAACCCATGGTCGGAGAGCAAAAGTACCGTGGCATCCGGACCAGCGAGTTGGAGCAGACGTTCCAACATCATGTCGTGGAATTTGTACGCGCCATTCACCACGTCTTTGTAAATCTCAAATTCCTTTTCGGGAATGTGCGCCTGGCGCGGCGGATGAAAGTTCATGAAAGCGTGGCAGAAGTGATCGATGCCGTTGTAATAGACGGCCAGGAAATCCCACGACTCGTTTTCAAGAATCCATGTGGCGGCATTGTGCAATGAGCAGTTTTCAGCAAGAATCTTCGCCAGAGACGAAAGGTGCTGGTCTTTCTCCTGATCGACTTCGCCGGCGCGAGGGACAAAGGGCAGGATTTCGGCTTCGGTGAGCTGGCCAGGATGAACTCGGAAGGCTGCCAGCGTTTCAGCGAGAGCAGGAGGATAAATTGAATTTGGCGCGACCGGCCAGTCTTGGTCCACAGGCGCGACCGGCTCGGCATAAAGCGGCGAAACCGAAACGCCGTTGATAGGCTCCGCGGGATGCCCGGCGAACCAGCCCAGCACATGACTACGGAGACCGGATTGCGTACATATATTCCAGAGGGCCTTTACCTTTCGCGAGGTGCTGGTGACCGGCCTCAACTTCCCCGAATCTGGATCCGGCTCGATAAATCCCAGGATTCCATGCTTGTCCGGACGTTTGCCAGTGGCGATGGAATTCCAAAGCATCGGAGAGAGAATGGGTCGCAACGTGGCAAGATTCCCAATCACGCCATGGTTGATCATATATTCGAGGGCAGGCATTTGGCCCTGGTCAACGAGAGGATTAATCAGCTTCCAATCGGCGGCGTCCCAGC
>PKXT01000139.1 GCA_003133505.1 Acidobacteriota bacterium | reverse complement strand
AATAGGGAACATCATTGGAGTGAAAGAGGCGTCCGGAAACATCGGCCAGATGGCGTCGGTAATTCAGAATGTGCCGGAGCAGTTTGTGGTGTTGTCAGGGGACGATGCCATCACATTGCCCCTGATTGCGCTTGGAGGGCGAGGGGTTATTTCCGTGGTATCAAATGAGATTCCGGCGGAAATGACGCAACTGACTCAGTCCTGCTTGCATGGCGATTTTGCCGCCGCCCGCCAGTTGCAGCGCCGCTATTTACCGCTGATGGAAATGAACTTCATCGAGTCGAATCCGGCTCCGGTAAAGGCGGCCATGGCGGCAATGGGCCTTCTGGAGCCGGCATGGCGCCTGCCTATGGTTCCTCCGCGGCCCGAGAATCAAGAAATGATTCTCGGTTTGTTGAATAGTCTGGATCTTCTCGGGAAACATAATGCTGCGTGAAGAAATCGAAGCGTTATTTGATCGGCCGGCGGAGGGATATACCGAAGAACAGTTTGGGCTATTCCAGGCTTTCAAGGATGCGTTGAATACCGGGGAGGTGCGCGCGGCCGAACCGGATGCCGGCTCGGAACTGGGCTGGCGCACGAATACCTGGGTTAAGAAAGGGATTCTGCTGGGGTTCCGCATGGGCGCTGTTGTAGATATGTCTTTGCTTACGCCCAATGGTTTCGCGCAACTGCCTTTTTTTGATAAGGCAACCTATCCGTTAAGGATTATCACCCTGGAAAACGGCGTGCGGATTGTTCCCGGTGGTTCGAGTATCCGCGACGGCTGTTTCATTGGTAAGGGTGTTACGTGCATGCCGCCGATGTTCATCAACGTCGGAGCATATGTGGACAATGGCACCATGGTGGATTCCCATGCACTGGTGGGTAGCTGCGCGCAGGTTGGAAAGGACTGCCATATTTCCGCGGCGGCGCAAATTGGCGGAGTGCTCGAACCAGTGGGAGCGATGCCCGTAATCGTTGAGGACGAGGTAATCGTCGGCGGAAATTGCGGAATCTACGAGGGAACGATTGTAAAACGCGGCGCGGTGCTCGCCACCGGTACAATTCTGAATCGCTCGACTCCGGTTTATGACGTTGTGCGCGGCCAGGTATATACCGGCGGGGAAGATCGTCCGCTAATCATTCCGGAAAAAGCTGTCGTCGTGCCCGGCTCGCGTCCTATTTCCCGAGGGCAAGGCAAAGAGTGGGGATTGTCTCTCTATACCCCTGTGATCGTGAAGTATCGCGACGCCAGGACGGATTCACATACCCAACTGGAAGATTTGCTTCGTTAGCGGCTGCCTGGTTAGCCTAATCTGAGAGATTGAGGAACACTTGTCACAAAGACCCAATGACCCGGCGGACTACACGCCGTTTTTCTCTTACCGCGATAACGCTTTGTGCTGCGAGGGAGTTTCCCTAAGCAGTATCGCCGAGCAAGCCTTAACTCCAATCTATATCTATAGCCGCGCCAGTATCCTCGCGGCATTCCGCGGCTTTGGCCATGCCTTTCGCGCTGTTCCGCACACCATCTGTTATGCCGTAAAGGCCAATTCCAATCTTTCGCTGCTTCGGCTGCTTGCTCGCGCGGGTAGCAGTTTCGATATTGTCTCCGGCGGAGAACTGTATCGCTTGCTTCAGATTGGTGTTTCCGGGCGGCGCATCGTGTTTTCCGGAGTTGGAAAATCGCGCGAGGAAATTCGCGAAGCCCTCCGTGCTCGAATTCTTCTCTTTAATGTGGAGGCCGAGTCTGAATTGGAATTGCTCGCCGAGGAAGCCGCCCGTGTCCGGCGTCCCGCGCCCGCTGCGCTTCGCCTGAATCCCGACGTCGGCGGGGGTGGCCACCCGCACATTTCCACAGGAAGCCACCAGCACAAATTTGGCATTGGCTGGGACGATGCGATGGCTCTCTATACGGCTAAGGTGCAATCTCCCTGGATTTCATGGCGGGGATTGAGCACCCACATTGGCTCTCAAATTTTGAGTCTGGCCCCTTTTCGTCGCGCGGTCGGACGAATCGCCTCCTTCGTTCGCTTGCTGCAAAGCTCCGGCGTGGGACTTTCGTTTATTGATTTCGGCGGCGGTTTGGGCGTGCGTTACACGTCGGAAAATCCGCCCACCGCTGAACAATACGCGAAAATAGTCATCCGAAAACTCGGGCCATTGGGATGTCGCCTTCTCCTTGAGCCAGGGCGGGCGATTGTGGGGCCTGCGGGAATCCTGCTGACTCGCGTACTTCATCTCAAGAGCAGTTACGGCAAGACGTTCATCATAGTGGATGCGGCAATGAACGATTTCATTCGTCCTGCGCTGTATGACGCGATCCATCCGGTGACTCCGGTGGTCCGCAACGCCGGTAAGACTTTACGTGCTGACATTGTCGGCCCCGTTTGCGAAACGGGTGATGCATTTCTTCACGACTGGCCTATTCAGACTGTTCAACCTGGTGATTTGCTGGCCCTTTGGGGCACTGGCGCCTATGGCTTTATCCAGGCGTCCAATTACAATTCGCGCCCAAGGCCCGCCGAAGTGCTTGTGAATGGAAAGGTGTTTTCCACAATCCGCCGCCGCGAATCGAACCGCGATCTGATTCGGGAAGAGCTAAGATAACGGGAACCTTATGAACATCGCGGAAAATTGCGTAACGAGACAAGATATCCGCGCGCCATTTTAATACTTTAAAGACCATGTATACCCGGAGGGAGTGATGCAACCGATGAAACTGAAATATGTGATGAAATTCGTGGCTAACATGCAGGCTGCGGTCAAATTCTATCGCGATGAATTGGGGCTCACTCTGCGGTTTGAATCGCCGGGGTGGAGTGAGTTTGAGACCGGCGAGACGGTGCTTGGATTGCATCCAGCGTCGGACAAAAATGCACCGGGAACCATGGAACTGGGTTTCACCGTGAAGGATGTCCAGATGTTCTATGAAGAGATGCGCGCCAAAGGGCTCAAGTTCAGTATGCCTCCGACCAAACAGGATTTTGGCGGGACATTAGCCCAGTTTATTGATTCCGAGGGCGCTCATTGCAGTGTTGGCTCGGAGCACGAAATATAACGAAGACCAGCCCGGTTTCGCGTTAGTCATCCTCGTCGTCTTTATCGGTGCTGGATTTGCGAGAAGCACTGGAATTGCGTGCGCAAATGTAGCGCATGTTGCGAGAATCCAATGTGCAGCTACTAAATAGCCTAAGTACGTCCTGGCCCAGCACACCCTGGAAATAGTCCCCCATTGTTCCCGCGTCTTCACTCAGAGGGTTCACAAACCGCGGTTCAATACTGGCAGAGTACTTGCACCCTGTCGGCTGATTCCCTGGGCGGGCGCAAGAAATGTTGGCGGAAGCGTGTGGGAGTCGAACCCACCATACGGCTCGCGAAGAGCCCGATCGCCGGCTTTGAAGGCCGGGGAGGTCACCGGACCCCTTTCGCCTCCGCTGTGCTCCAAGCCTAGCATAACACAACACTTATTGCACGGTGGGCTGAGGGGCGTCCGGGGGGCAAAACAGGCTAGTGCTAGTTGTGGTGCCAGTTGGTCTGGCAGTGAGACGCTGAACGGCCTCGTGTAAGTGTTGGGCGGCAAGGTGCGCATAACGCTTGGTCATGGCCAGGCTTTTGTGGCCTAACAATTCCGCGATCGTCTCCAACGGAACCCCGGCCTGCCGCAGACGGCTGGCGAAGGTGTGCCGAAAATCATGCCATTTGAAATCTTCAATTCCGGCCTCGCGGACGGCTGGAATGAACCAGTAATAACAGCCCGTTAGCGGCGTCCCTTCCCTATTGCGAATGACAGCACCAGTGCCGTTCCCGCGTTTCACTAAGACCGAAAGCGCCTCAATAGCGGCATCATTGAGGGGAAGGTGCAATGGCTCCTCGTTCTTGGTTCGGGGAATGTGAACCATTTGGCGCGAGAGATCGACCAACTCCCACGTCAGGTCGTACATGCTGCTCATGCGGAGTCCGGTGTTAAGGGCCAAGTCGAATTCCGCGATATGGTCCGGCCACCGATTCAGCAGGACACTGCGAAACCGTTCCTCCTCCTTGGGCGTAAGAAATCGCACGCGGCTATTGTCCTCTCGGCGGTGTGGCACATCCCGCGCAGGATTGACGCTGACTTTCCTATTGCGTATGCCCAGACGGTAGGTGAGCGAAAGTAATGACCGGTAATGATTGATCGTTGACGCAGCCCACCCTTTTTCTTCAGTAGCCTTAGTAAATCGCGCCTCAATTTGCTGAGGCGTGATTGACTCCGCCGGCCGATCACGGAACCAGCCGAGCAAAGTTTCCATCCGCCACATATCGTCTTGATAGCTGCGCTTCTCCCGCTTTGAATAAATAAGCGCGTCGTGCGCCAATTCCGCAAAGCCTATTTCCGGGCGGCGTAGCCTTTCGGGAATCTTCTTACCTTGCAAGACTTCGGTCTTGCGCTTGCGGTAAAGAGTCATCGCCGCGCTTTTTGATCCGACTTTCTCACGGCGTACCCTACCTGTCGCGTCGGCGTAGCGAGCCCACCATTCGCCCGACCCCGGTACCTTCTCATAAATACCCCGCGGGTTATGGCGCGATATTCTTGTCTGATTAAGTTCTGCGGGAGTAGTGGTTTCAGTTTGCATTGCGATTCTCCTTCTTTGAGGGCCGACCCCCCAGCTTACCGTTTATCCGCGCCGCCTTGGCTTTGCGCGGGGTACGTATCGAACCCCGACAGGCCGGGCAATAGCAAACCAGCGGGATGCCGTGGATCGGACACTGTTGTTGAATCTTCACCTGTTCATTTTAATCCTAGCTCGTTGGGTTTGTCAACTGCGCTCAGTCAATTTGTCCTCATTTTCCTCTGAATCCACAGGGCTATGGGATTGACGTTAAGCGAACAATAGGCGAACATATACGCATGAAAGCGCACGGCGTCTCTAAAGATACAGAAACATCTGGTCCCAAGGTTCATTATCTTCCCACTTATGGGGAGGGGGGTATTACGGGCGTCCTTTTTTATAGCGCGGTCATCTACTTCGCACTACTCGCTTATCCCCGCTACGAGGAGCGCGAGAAGCTCAAGAGATTCGCTTATGCGATGGCAATTCCAGCACTCAAGAAATTTGTCAGTCAAGGTGGCGATCCGAGCATTCTTTCACCGGACTTTCGAATCAAACGAGAGAAGGTCCAAGGTGCTCTAAATATGGGCATCCGGCGCATCGGCTGGCGAGTTACGGCGGCTTCCATAGCATATGGGTTGTGCGCCAATGGGGTGTACGTTCCTTACGACGTCCCCACATCGCACGGAAGCACGGGTGTCATCTTTCAAGCTCCCGATACGGTGAACAAGGCAGTTCAGGCTCTGCTGGACACCAAAGCACCTAGCGGAAGGGATTCATATTTTTCGTTTGACTCTGCGGCAGTTAATGTTAAGCATCGCATCTGGGCCAGTTCGTTACCCGTTCTTCATTTGTCTCTGGCGCTGTATCCGCATATTTATAGGGTTGGCAACCGGCCCAACAACATCACGTGTTTGATCCGAGAGCCGCAGTGGCTCCGGGGAGTTCTCAGCGAAGCCGAGAGGATTCGCTGGTTGCTGCCTCTACGAATACCCAGCTTCAAGCCTCAAGATGCCGTCTGTATATTGCCGATCGATCATCCTTTTGGTGTAACAGCCGCTCAGTCAATCACTTAACGCCGTCGATATATTGAAACTAGAGCGGGTTCGTGCTGTTGCTCTATGATGCGCAGCATGGGCCAAGATAAGATCGCCGTCAGTATTCGCGAGGCTGCGGCGATGCTAAGCATTTCCCCTCGCCAAATTCAATACTACATTCGCGATCCAAAAGTATTACCAAGCCGCAAGATTGGGCGGCGCACGGTCATACCTGTGCGGGCGCTCAGGAATTTCATGCGTTCTGATCATCCCTCCCCATCAGTCAAGGTGATCGATGCCCCGGCCCCGCCGGACGCACCGGAGGATGGGGATGATCGCCGCTAACATGTCCGCCCAGCCAAGCAGCAGGCTCGCGAGCGTGCTGCAACTCTTGACGGCCGTCCGGCGATGTGGAGCTCGGTACTCCGCGCGGTGCCCTGCACATGAGGATCACAGTCCTTCGCTTTCAATAGCGGAATGCAACGGCAGAATCCTTCTCAAATGCCATGCGGGCTGCACGAGCGAGAGCATCGTGCGAGCAGTGGGCCTGGCGATGGCCGACCTGTTCACTGACAATGAACCGGGGGCACAGAAGCAGATCGTCGCAATCTATGACTACACGGACGAAGCGGGAACACTACTTTGTCAAAATGTGCGGTATGAACCGAAAGATTTCAGGTGGCGGCGACCTGACGTCAACGGCGATCACGTCTGGGATCTGAAGGGAGTGCGGCGCGTCCCNNCGAAGGCGAGAAGGACGCCGACGCCGTATGTTCGCTGGGCTTTGTTGCGTCCTCCGATGGCGCCGCCAGCCAGCGGTGGCCGAAAGAATGGAGCGAGATGCTCAGGGGAAAGAACGTCACCATTATCCCCGATGGCGACGAGCCAGGGCGCAAACACGCGCAACAAGTAGTTGATTCTCTATTGGGAAAGGCGGCGGCGGTAAGGGTGCTCGAATTGCCGGGCGCGAAGGACGTTACGGATTGGTTGGAAAAGGGCGGCACTCGCGAACAACTTGAGTTGCTCATCCGCGAGGCAAAGGAATGGATGCCAGGGCAAGAGTCCGTAACAGCTCGAATCGTCCTAGTGCCCGCTGACGACTTTCTCGCCCGCACGTCGAATGATGAGAGGCCGTGGCTGGCCGAAGGCCTATTGCCTGCCGGCTCACAAACCATTTGGCAGGGACGCCCGAAAGTGGGTAAGTCCCATTCTCTCTTGCAGCTTGCTTTTGACCTAGGTTGCGGGAGACCAGCGTTTGGCCGCTTTGCAGTGACGCGCCCGATCCGAACTGCATACGTCGAGCTCGAAGAGCCTGAGGCGATAACGAAATCACGCTTCGGCGCCATGCTTCGGGCAAATGGGGGAAACGGGCCAGATGCCGAGCATCTTTCGTTTTTCACGCGACAGGACCTTTGGCGGTTGAAATTATTGCCAAGGGAATTGAGCGGCTCACACCTTCAGGATTTCATCACAGCTTTGCGTGACAAGAAAATTGAATTGCTGATCCTGGTCGCGCTACGAAGTTTGCTGACCGGGAAACCAGGCGATGCTGAAGTTGCAGAACGGCTAAACGACACACTCGATATATTGGCCAACGAAACTCAGAGCGCTCTCGCGCTCGCCCACCACAGCCGAAAAGAGGCTGCGGAAACTGTCGAGGCGCAGGGATTCGGTTCAACCATGCTTTCTGCTCGAGCGGATGCGACTTTCGATATGGGCCGCTCCGCAGATGGATACCGCAGGATCAGAGCCGAATCCCGCTTTCCGGTCTCTGACGTGTTCTTTCTTCGTAAGGAAGTAGTTGGTGACGGGGAATTGATCCGGTGGGCCGAACCGCCGGTCGAAAGCAAGCGAAGCGAGCATGACGTGTTGGTACACCGTGTTGGAGCGGGAGAGTCAGTCCATAAGGTATCAACAGATTTGGGAGTCCCGTACTCCACAGCTAAACGATGGGCAACGGAAGCGAATGCGAGTCTTTAGGATGGCCCATGGCTCACGGGTATATAGCCTGGGCCAGTGGACCATCTGCTAACCAGAAATATGCAGAGCTACGCTGAGCTACTGAGAACGAAGGCGACCATAATCGCGCCAGACACCCGAGTTGTTCCGGTGGAGCGCGTCGATGTTAGTCAATGTTCCGATCGACTTCCTGCGAATGACGCCCAACACGGCTTGATCCCGGCCGGCGCGGTTATTGTGGCGCCGCGATATGACGGAATGGGCAAGCCACTGGCGCTAGCGCCTCGATGCTGGTGCTGCGCGGAGGCGTGGGAATTGGATGAAATTAAGGAATGGCACGAGAAAGCTTATGCATTCCTCAAACCCGGCTGTGGTTGCCTCGCCGCACGGTGCTGCTACCGCTGCTTCGTGTGCCGTGAGCATTGCCGATGCGCCGTCACGAGTGGTGCACGCATGGAGGCGTTGGCTTGAGCTACGCGAAGCAGGCACGCGCAGTGAGCAAGGCTGCCAAGCCCGTGAATTCAGCGCCGCCCAAGACTTCGCCCGCGAAGCCATCGTGCGAGAAACCCGCAACGGTCGCTGAGTCCGTAGCGATTGCGACGCTTAGGCTGGATGCCAAGAATGCGAATCGGGGAACGGCGCGCGGAGCGGAGATGCTTGACCGCAGCTTGGCCGAGCATGGCGCGGGCCGGTCAGTGCTGGTGGATCGCAGCGGAAACATCATTGCCGGAAACAAGACGGTAGAAGCGGCGCGGCGCGCTGGTTACGAGCGAGTCGTGATCGTCCCGAGCGATGGGAAGGCGCTGATCGCCGTGCAGCGTTCGGACTTGGACATCAACTCCAAGAAGGCTCGCGCGCTGGCCATCGCAGACAATCGCACTTCCGAGATAGGGCTTGATTGGAACCCAGACGCGCTGCGTAAATTTGCGCCCGAAGACCTAGGCGAGATGTTCTCGGAAAACGAACTGAAGAAACTGCTCGAGCAAGGGCCGGAAACATTCCCCGAGCTGGACGAAAACATCCCCATACAGCACAGGTGCCCGAAATGCGGCTACGAATGGAGCGGCAAGCCGGGATGAACAAGCCGCCCTATCGCGTGCCGTCCATGGAAGCCATTGCTAAAGTGCCGTGGAATGGCCTTACGGTCGCCTCCACGTTTTCAGGGTGCGGTGGTTCATGCCTAGGCTATAAGATGGCCGGTTTCCGCGTCGTTTGGGCCAATGAGTTCGTGCCCATCGCGCAAGAGTGCTATCGAGCCAACTTCCCGGACACTATTCTCGATCCGCGGGATATTCACCAGATCACGGCGGCTGAAATCCTGAAGGCCATCCAGATGCGCCCCGGCGAATTGGACGTGCTGGATGGTTCGCCGCCGTGCCAGGCATTTTCAACTGCGGGCAAGAGGGAAAAGGGCTGGGGCAAAAAGAAGGAATACGAGCACGGGGCGGAGCAATGCAACGAGACGCTCTTTAATGAATACATCCGGTTGCTTCGTGGATTGCAGCCACGTGCTTTCGTAGCGGAAAACGTCAGCGGTCTTGCGAAAGGCACGGCCAAGGGGTTCTTTCTCGATATTCTGGCGCAACTGAAGGCGAGCGGCTACCGGGTTAAATGCGGACTGCTTGATGCCCAATGGCTCGGCGTTCCGCAATCGCGGCAGCGAATATTCTTTGTGGGCATTCGTGAGGACTTGGCGGGCGAGTTCCATTTCCCGAGGCCATTGCCCTATCGGTACAGCATTGCTGACGCACTGCCGCACATTCTGGGGGTACAAGGGGCGAACGGATTCAATCATCATGCGGAAACACCTTCGGACAGGCCGGCACAAGCATTCCAGGCCAGCTCAGCCATTCTTAAAGCGCGAGTAATCCACGACACTAGGGGCTTGCCGAGCTTTTCGGAAGGCGACGTAACCGACCGGCCCAGTCCGGCGATCATGGTCAGCAATGGCGGCGGGCATTTCAAGATCGTCTATTCGAGCGGATTCAATCGCGGAAGCGAAGACTCGGTATTGAAGCCCGTGCCGGCGATCATGGCGGGNNCGGGACACGGCCAATACAAACTGCAAGACAGGGATATGCAGCGCCGATTGACGATTCAGGAAGTGAAGGCGTTGTGCTCGTTCCCGGAGGATTTCAAGTTGGTGGGAACGTACGCGCAGCAGTGGGCGAGGTTGGGAAACTGCGTGCCGCCATTCATGGCGAGGGCGGTGGGCGAGGCAGTGAGAGCGACGCTGAAGACGACAAAATCGCGGCCTCAAGCGAGCATGATTGAACCACTGAGAACAGTGGTTGGAACAGTGGATGAACCCTAAGGGCAAGCCGGACAATTTGAAGCCATTCGGGCCGGGCAAGTCCGGCAATCCCGGTGGGCGCCCGAGGAAGCGGCCGATCAGCGGGCGG
>PKXT01000007.1 GCA_003133505.1 Acidobacteriota bacterium | reverse complement strand
GCCGCAGACGCGCTATGTGCTGAGTAAAGCCCTCGAAGCAAAACTTCCGCCGATTGTGGTGATTAATAAGATCGACCGTCCGGATGCTCGCCCGCAAGAAGTGCTGAACGAAATCTACGATTTGTTTATCGACCTTGATGCGAAAGAAGATCAGCTCGACTTTCCCGTGCTCTATACGAATGCGAAGGAAGGAACGGCTTCAACCGAGATAACGGGCGGGGGCGAGGATTTGCGGCCGCTGTTTGACACGATTTTGAAAACGACTCCATTACCGCAGGGCGATCCGAAGGGGCCGTTGCAGATCTTGGTGGCGAATCTCGATTACAGCGATTATCTCGGACGCATCGCCATCGCTCGCGTCTTTGAGGGCACCCTGCATCGCGGCGACCTTGCCGGTATCGTCAAGCTCGATGGCACCGTGCAGCCCGCCCACGTCACCAAACTATTCACCTTTCGTGGACTCGAACGCGACGAAGCCGAAGTCGTCTCCGCTGGCGACATCATTGCCGTAGCCGGCCTCGAAGGCATTCAAATTGGCGAGACGCTTACCAGCGCGGAAAATCCCGCGCCTCTTGAGCCTCTGGTCATTGACGAGCCTACGCTCGCCATGATTTTCACTGTCAACAGTTCTCCGCTCGCTGGACGCGACGGCCAATGGCTCACTTCCCGCGATCTTCGTGACCGCCTCGCCAAGGAGCTGCTCACCAACGTTTCCATCCGCGTGGAAGATACCTCCACGCCCGAAGCCTTTCGCGTCCTCGGCCGCGGCGAATTGCAGCTCGCCATTTTGATTGAAACCATGCGCCGCGAAGGCTACGAGCTGATGGTCGGCAAGCCCGAAATCGTTGTCCGCACCATTGACGGCAAGCGCATGGAACCTCTCGAAATGTTGATTGTGGATTGCCCCGAAACCTACATCGGCATTGTGATGGAGGGATTAGGCACCCGCCGTGGCACTCTCGCGCAAATGGTCAATCACGGCTCTGGCCGCGTCCGCATGGAGTTTTCCATTCCCTCGCGCGGCTTGATTGGTCTGCGCAGCCAGTTGCTCACCGAAACGCGCGGCACGGCTTTAGTCAATTCACTATTTGCCGGTTGGACGCCCTACGGCGGCGAAATGGCTTCCCGGCCCACCGGCGCATTGGTCGCTGATCGCGTCGGCGTCAGCACCGCTTTTGCCCTATGGAACATCCAAGAACGGGGCGAGCTTTTTATCGGCCCCGGAGTGGAAGTCTACGAAGGCATGATCGTGGGCGATAATTCCCGCGATTCCGATATGGACGTCAACATTACCAAGGAAAAGAAGCAAACCAATATGCGCTCGTCGTCCGCCGACGAAGCCATCCGCCTGATTCCGCATCACCAGTTAAGCCTCGAACAGGCCATCGAATACATTGCCGACGATGAATACGTCGAGGTCACTCCCAAGTCCCTGCGCTTGCGCAAGAAAGTTCTCGATCCTAACAAGCGCCCCCGTCGCTGGCAACAAATCCGCGCCGGCGTCGACGCCACCACCTAAGCGAGGATGACCTAAGCGGATTCAACAGTTGTCCCGAAGCATGGCCCGACATCCCTCGCATCCCGCAGGAAGTGGACGGGGTGTTTTAATTCTTGCTATTCGAAATGCAGTGAGCTATAACGATACCAGTTCCTGCGCTCCCACCAAGCTACATGTCCGTGAGCATTGAATCTGCACGAGGGCTAGGGGAGGAATGGTAATGAAGATCTTAACGACAGGAGTAGGTCTCGTCCTCGCTCTAGCTGTACTCGTGGCTGCAAGCGGCACCCAGTATAGGTTTTCGTCATCCGGGAACTACCCTGGAGCAGTTTACACTATTCCAATTGCCTTAAACTCGAGACAAATCGTCGGATACTATGTAACCGTCGCCAGCGGCGGCTCTTACGTGGAAACACTAACGGGTGTCAAGGGTGCGCGGCATTTTCTGACCATTACCCCACCGGGAAGTGGAACATCTTATGCGTCGGGGATCAACGCCCAAGGTGTTATCGTGGGGTGGTACTGCATCGGTGGCTGTAATCCATACCCCGCTGCGGAACATGGTTACACTTGGGACCAGGGGAAATTCACTACGATCGATTACCCAGGAGCCATGTCCACGGGTGTTTACGGCATCAACGACTTTGGCCAAATTGTTGGGGGTTTTTGTCCCTACAGTATTCTTTGCGCTGACGATGATGGAAACCCCTCGCAGCATGCTTTCATTGAGGACCATGGAGTCTTTACCCAACTCGACTTCCCGGGGGCGTTCGTCACTCAGGCCAATGCCATCAATGATGCCGGGCAGATTGTGGGTACCTACGAAACATTACAAGGGCTATATAGCTTCCTTTACCAGAATGGTGAATACACACGCATAGCCGTACCACATGCTGTGCGGACTTTTGCTACTGCCATCAATAATCGTGGCGTGGTGGCAGGCTCTTATGAAGGCGGTTATATTACGTCTCATAGTTTCCTATATCAGAATGGGGAGTTCACCACCGTTGACTTTCCTGGCCGGCGCGCTACCGCAATCAGCGGGATCAACGATGCGGGCATAATCATCGGTAATTGGGCCCCTTCGGTAGGCTTCGACTTGACCTTTAAAGGCGTTCCTATCAGCCAGCCGACCCCTTAGAATAGGTCCTGTATCACCGGGGAATAAGATGGACAAACCACGTTGGGTCATTAGGCCGCTAACGCTCCTTTTTCTTTGCGCCACGACGGCCACAACCCTCCTAGCTCAGACGACGCTTACCACCCTGTACAAATTCAACGTCACCGATGGCGAATATCCAATAGCGCCGCTAATACAGGCTTCCGATGGAAACTTGTATGGGACAACGGGATACGGCGGCGCAAATGGTATTGGGACGGTCTTCAGTATCACCACAACGGGTGCGCTGACAACACTGCACAACTTTGCCGGCATGGAAGGTGCATATCCAACTGCCGCGNNGACGCTTTACAGCTTTTGCGCGCAAACTTACTGCGCGGATGGCGCTTCACCCACAGCCCCGCTAGTCCAGCCGATTAACGGGAAGCTCTACGGCACGACCGATTATGGTGGCGCCAATAACAATGGCACGGTCTTCAGTATTACTCTCAGGGGTAACCTGGCCTCTCTCCAGAGTTTCGATAACCCCGGTGGCTACGAGCCGGTCGCTGGCTTGGTGCAAGGTGCCAACGGGAAGTTCTATGGAACTACCCAATTCGGTGGGGTCAACAGCGACGGGACGATCTACACCATCACCGGCGCGGGCGTCCTGACCACCCTCCATAATTTCTCCGACACAGACGGCGCAAATCCTGTGGCGGGGCTGATACAGGGCTCCAATGGAAATTTCTATGGGACCACGCAGTACGGCGGTGCCAATGGCTATGGAACTGCTTTCAAAATCAGCCCTAGCGGCAAGCTGAAGACCCTTTACTCGTTTTGCCCACAAACCGGTTGTCTGGACGGCGCGGAACCGACTGGCGCACTCGTGCAAGGAACGGATGGAAACCTCTACGGGACGACGTCGAACTACGCTTCAGGGGAGTGTGAAGGGGCATGCGGCTCGGTGTTTGAGGTCACGCCGTAGCTGGCTTCTCCGGTCGCTCGGGCTTGAGTGCCGAGTGGCCGGAGAGACCAAATTAACGTTGATAGCTGTCGGAATATCGCGATTACGCTCAAAACCCNNGATTAGTTTTTCCGCCGGTTTGAGGGGGCTTAGGCGAACGCACCCGACATCAGGCGACGTCCATTCCACTAACGTGCTCCTACCAGAAAGTAAGCCAGAGGAAATCCTGCGCGCAAACTGAGGCAGTACGTGTAAAATTACCGGGGCCGAGGTCCCGTTCGTGAAAGCTGCGCGTTTCGTTGTGCTGGCGGTCGTTTCGTTTTTTGCAATCCTGTTCCCGGTAGTTTCCCGGGCGCGGCAGATTCCCCCCAGCGCCTATCAGGACCTGCATTGGCGCATGATTGGCCCCTTT
>PKXT01000259.1 GCA_003133505.1 Acidobacteriota bacterium | reverse complement strand
CAGGGCCTTCTCGCTCGATTCGGGTATGCCCTTGATGTTTTGCCACCAGAAATACAAGGTGACGATGCAGGCGAAAACCGCCGCCGTGACATTGCTCTGCACGGTCATATGCAAGTGGGCGTAGGCCAGCAGATCATTAATCAGGCTGCCGAGATATTGGCCGGCGGAAACTCCGCTGATGGGGCCTGTAAGGATGTAATCGAACATCAGCGCGGACACGGAAATCTTGGCCAGCGTGCCGCCCAGCGCTTCCTTCACCACGCGATAGACGCCGCCGCGCACGAACATGCTGCAGCTTTCCACGTAAATGGAGCGCACACAGTAGGAAAACAGCATGATGGCCAGAATGAACCACGGCGCGGTCTTACCGATGAATTGCTCGGCCTCGCCTCCGGCGTAGTACGCGGAGGACGCCAGGTCATTCAGCACTATGGCTGCGGCCTTCCAGTAAGAAATAAAACTGAGCATCGCCGTGGTGGCGACAAGAACCTGAACAGCTGGGCGAATTACGCTTCTCGTGGAATCAGGCGTGGTGGGAGTGGATGCCATGAGCGCGGCGACGGGCCGGTTAAGAAATATACGATTAAACTGCGTTTAAGGAAAGCAGCGGCCATGACCGAAGTGTGCCAGTGAGGGGAAATCCACGCGGAACACGACGAAAGAGATGTATATAACCCACCTTCTACGGGTGGCGGAAATGAACGCAAATACATATTCCCACAAACGTAGTTATTCGTGAAAACTGCTGATGCTACCCATTCCAAAACTTCTTACTTGCTCGGAGGGAGAATTTGGGCAGGTTCGGGGGCATTCACAGCCGGCGTGTCCGGGCAAGCGACGATTTCGGGATAGCAAATGGGCTGACGAGCAGCGGCGGTTTTCTTTTTCGCCTGCTGATACCTTGAAGTGACGCGTTTCACGTAGGACTGAGTCTCCGGGTAGGGAGGCACTCCGTTGTACTGTTCCACGCGCTGGGGCCCGGCATTGTAGGCGGCCAGGGCGAGGTCGGTATCGCCGTGGTATGCTGTCAACAGGTCGTGCAAATAACGCGTGCCGCCATCAACATTCTGACTGGGATCAAGAGCATTCGTAACCGAGTAGCGCGAAGCCGTGCTGGGGATGAGTTGCATCAGACCTTGTGCGTGCTTCGGAGAAACAGCCCGTGAATTGAAACCTGATTCGGCGGAAATCACACTGGAAATCAACTCCTGATCCACGCCGTTTTTTTGAGCCGCTTGTTGGATAATTCTGCCGTATGGGCCGCTGGGTTCCGCTGGAACACCGCCCGTCAGAAACACATCCTCTGGCTCAATACTCACCACGTCGGCCGCCGCCACGTCCACGGTGCCGCCGCCGAGATACAGGCGCATTGTGTCTCCGTCGCGCTCGTAACTGGTGATATGAATTCGCGCCCCACTGCGCATTACGGCGTAATCGGCGCGCGCCGGCGGAGCACCAGCCAGAGCGAATAATGAAGTCATGGCAATGGAGCTTGCCAGTAAGTAGAAACCGATCTTCATCCTATTCCCCAAGAGCAAATTTTCGGATAGCCACCGCCACCCCGCCCTCGTCATTACTTAGAGTAACTCGCCAGGGCGCCGAATTTACAGATGTTTTTGCCTGAAGTTTCAAAGCCGGCGAGGCATTGCCCATAACCACCGGCAAACCCGCAAAGGCCAGCATTTCACGGTCGTTCCAGTTATCGCCGATGGCCATAATTTCCGAACGGGCGATATTGCGACTTCCCGCCCACTCCTCCAATGCACGGCCCTTGGTGCAGCCCGCGCACAGTACATCCACAATTGTGAAATCGCGTGATTCGTATTCGGTCACCGCGATCTCGAAATTAGGCCCCTTAGCGGAGTCAATACCTTCAATGGCGTGACCTTCGGTAAGATGCTCTCTCCCGCCGCCGCGCTGCCCGTGCTCGATGGGCACGAAGCAGGGGCCCACCTCACGCGCGCCCGAGTCTCCGACCGGCAATCTTGTCGGCGCGCTCTCCGAATAGACGGCCCCCGCATCGCGGCCGCCACGGTTGGCCTGCAGCCGCGGCACGATACTTCTCATCGTATCCACTGGACCGGTAAATACAACCTGAATCGGATCTTCGGTCAGGCAGTTTTCCAGGGGGGATATTTGAGCGATAAATTTGCGGTTGGCTTCGTAGTATTTCTGGCGCGCCGTATTGGTGAAGATGAGTGATTCGTAAATGACTTGACCCTCGCGTGGCCGGTCAAATACCACCGACGCGCCCTCGCGATATCCCGCGGTGATTTCCAGCACGCGTCGAGCATGCTCGCGAGGCAAGAGGCGCCGAGCGTGCGTTTCGCCATTTTTCGAACGGATCAATGCCCCGTTGCTGACAATCATCACAAATTCCAGATCAATTTGATCGGCGATGGTCTTGGCGAAATCGTAACGGCGCCCGGTAACTAGCGCTATTTCAATGCCCCGCGCACGAGCGTCGGCGATGGCTTGCATGTTTTCGGCGGGAATACGCCCCTGGCTATCAAGCAGCGTGCCATCAATATCCAAGGCTATGAGTTGAATGGCCATTGCTTTATTCTAGCCGCCATTCCAGGCCGCCCGCCGGTACAGGGAAATATCTAAATATCGGAGGTGCGCTCGGGGCCAGAGTCAGGATCGTGCTCAGGATCGGGGTCAGAGTCGGTATCGGGGTTTTGCGCGGCGGAGATCTGCTCAAGCTGCAGCCGCCAATCGAGCTGGCGTATTACTTCCGGGCGTTCGCGCCAATTTTCCAGCACTTTTACGCGTAAATCCAGGAAGATGTGCGTGCCGAAAAGCTTCTCAATGTCACGCCGCGCTTCCGTGCCAATTTTCTTGATCGTTTCGCCGCGCTTCCCCACCAGAATCCCCTTCTGGCTTTCCCGCTCGACACACAGGGTGGCGTAAATCTTCAACAGTTTTTCGTGCTCCTCAAAGTGATCCACGAAAACGGCTATGGCGTGCGGCACTTCCTCGCGTGTTAGGCGAATGGCTTTTTCGCGAATGAACTCCGCCGCTAGAAAGCGCTCTGGTTGATCGGTAAACTGATCAATGGGAAAGAACGGCGGATTTTCCGGCAGGTCTCGTATCCAGGCATCCAGGAGTTGCGGCAGGCCGTCTCCCTTCATTGCCGAGATCGGAAAAATCTCCGCAAAATTCTGCTCGTTGCGAAACTGATCAATCAATGGAAGAAGCTTCTCCTTGGCGACGGCGTCGATCTTATTCAACAGGAGATACACCGGCCCGCGAAAGCGGCGAGCGCGTTCAAGTCCCATGCGGTCATCGGGACGCAACGGGCTAGTCACGTCCATCATCAGCGCGAGAATATCCACGCTTTGAAGCGCCTGACCAACTTCCTCAATCATGTGCCGGTTGAGCGCCGTCCGGCCAGTATGAAGACCGGGCGTGTCAATCAACACGGCTTGCGCATCGGGGCGATTGACGATCCCCTGTATTCGATTACGGGTCGTTTGCGGCCGCGGAGTAACGATCGCCACTTTGTGGCCGGTAAGCGCGTTAACCAAAGTGGACTTCCCCGCATTGGGCCTTCCGATAATGGCGATGAACCCGGAATGAAAGCTCAACGGAACCTCATCGCGAGGCCGCCACTGACGCGGAAACTTGGGGATTGCGCCGTGCTCTCACTCGCAGCACCTTACGTTGATTGGCTTCTATAATGTCGAACAAGATCCCCCCAAATTCAAGCGTCTCTCCCGCCTCCGGCACATGCCCCGCCACGCGATTCATCAGCCCAGCAATCGTAGTGGCGCCTTCGTTCTCCAGGGATTCATCCCATTCCACGCCGAATAGTTTCTGCAACCGTCCCAGCGGTAGACTGCCCCGTACCACCAAACTGCCCGAAGGTTCGCGAACCACGTCGGGCGCGGGTTGCCTTCGCTCGTCGCCCATTTCCCCTACAATTTCCTCGATCAAATCTTCGGCTGTGACGATGCCCGCCGTGGACCCATATTCGTCAACGCAAATGGCCATTTGCTGATTCTTGCGTTGCATCTCCTTCAGCAATTCCGAGCCCAGTTTTGTTTCGGGCACGAAAAGCACAGGGCGCACCAACTCGCGCACGGTATGTTGGGCAGCGTCAGCTTCGTGAAAATTGAGAATGTCGCGAGCCAGCGCCACGCCGATGACGTCATCCAAATCAGTTTCGAATACAGGGATGCGCGAATGTTTTTTCTCCACCAGCAGACCCCGCAGTTCTTCCAGCGAGGCGTCAGCGCGGATAGCGACAATATCCGGCCGCGGAGTCATCAGCACGCTTATGCGCTTATCGCCAAACTCCATCATCTGCTCGATAAGTCGCGCCTCATCATGCTCGATGATTCCCTCTTCAGTGGCTTTCTCAACCAGCGCTTCGATAGCTTCCTGATTGTCGGGGGTTTCTTCGCTTTCCTCTTCTTCGGCCAAGCGAAGCATATTGACGAAGAAATGGAGTGTCGCCTCTACCGGCATGATTAGGAGCACTAAGGCGCGCAGAAACGGGACCAGCGGAATCAGCCACTTGCTGCGCGTCCTTACCACCAGCAGCGCGGGGAGAAAGTGCATTCCAATGACGACTTCCGCGCCCAGCAGGAACAACAGCTCGGCCGCCATCCCCGCGCGCGTACCCGCACCCTGAAAAATATCGTGTGCCGCCACCACCGCGGTAAGTGCCAGCCACAGCCGCACCAGCATACTGAACGAGCTGGCTCCGCGACGGCGATTGACGCTTAGTCGCCGCTCGATGCGCTCGGAAAATATATCCAGATTTTCGCGTACAGGTCCGCTGGTAATGTGATTTAGTTCCCGGTAAAGCCGGTCCACATACGCCAGCCCTACCAGGCCGCCGCTAAGGACCGCCCATTGCAGGAATTGCAGAAAGCTGGACATTGCGGGCATGGCTTTACGTCAGACCAAGGCTGCGGCGCAATCGCCTTTCCCTGCGCTCCATTTGTCCATGATCGGTTTCATGGTCATAGCCGAGCAAGTGGAGCAAGCCATGAAGGATTAAAATTTTCATTTCGTCATCCAGCGTCCGCCCCAGTTCCCGTGCATTTTGGCGAGCCACAGCAGGCGCGATCGCTACGTCGCCCAGATAGCTGGCGAGGTAGGGACCATCCTCACCGCTCACGGCGTGCCGCTGAGGCGAAGCTTTTCCGGGGCGTCGGCTTCGAATCCGGGGCGTGCTACGGCGGCCAGCCCGATTAATAGTTCGCCGAGTTTCTGCGCCGGCCGCGAAAGAAAGCACGTCCGTAGGTGCCGGCTTGGCGCGGTATTGCAGGTTCCAGCGCGCCATCATGGAATTTGTTACCAGGGACACCGTGACCGATTCGGTCGGTACTCGCAGCAATTCGCACGCTTCCGCCAAAAACCGCTTCAGGGGTGCAATGGAAACACGAACGCTTCGTTGGCTATTGATCATCATCAGGGAAAGACTATTCGCCGATAACGTGGCGCACGATCTCGCGAACCGGCGCGGGCGCACCACGTCGCCGATCGTGAGCGGCAGACATTTCGTCGTAGGCTTTAATTATGCGCTGTACCAAACTGTGGCGCACTACGTCCTGATCGTTGAAGTAAATACTTCCAATCCCTTCAATGCCGAAGACGACTTCCATGGCTTCCACCAGCCCGGAGCGGCGCGAATCCGGCAAGTCTATCTGAGTAATATCGCCGGTGATTACCGCCTTGGAATTGAAGCCCAGGCGCGTGAGGAACATTTTCATTTGCTCGCTGGTAGTGTTTTGCGCCTCATCCAGAATCACGAACGAATCATTCAACGTTCGTCCGCGCATGAACGCCAGTGGCGCAATTTCGATTATTCCTTTTTCGAGGAAGCGCTCCAGCTTGTCGGCATCCAGCAGGTCATAGAGTCCGTCATACAGCGGCCGCATGTACGGATCCACCTTTTCCCGCAGCGTCCCCGGCAAAAACCCCAGCCGCTCCCCCGCTTCCACCGCCGGGCGAGCAAGGATGATGCGTTCTACCTGCTTGGTGAGCAGCGCGGAAACCGCCATGGCCACGGCCAAGTACGTCTTCCCCGTGCCACCCGGCCCGATGGCGAATACCATATCGTGAGACTCAATCAGGTCCATGTACTGGCGCTGATTCGAGCCGCGAGGCAGAATGCTCTTTCTGCCAAAAACTCGTGAGTGGCCCTGAGACGCAACCCCGTGAACCGAAACCGCCGGCTCGCGGGCAGCCAGCCGAATCAAGTCCTTCACTTCTCCATTGGTTAGATTGCGGCCTTCGCGAATGAGACGGTTATAATCCTCGAAAATTCGGGTGGCCCGGGTGACCGGCACCGGCTCGCCTTCAATTTCGATTTCACCATCGCGGAATTTGGTGATAACGCGAAGCGAGGTTTCCAGCAGCTTCAAATTCTCGTCCAAGGTGCCGAAAAGCTCGGTAATACCCCCGGCGAGTCGAACGGTGTGCTTCATCAAGTGGCGGGAATGCCTCCAGACCTAAATGCGCTTACCTAGAATGCCTAACTTAGGGTATCCCGCCAACTCGCCACGGTCAATAGAACCAGCCACCACGGATATTATGGGGCCGGTGACACCAGGGCAGGCGCGGGAGTTGGAGGCGGCGCTCGCGGCGTTACCCCCTGCTGGACCGCTGCGGGGAATGCAACGTGCGGCGCTTCGCGCGATCCTCCAACCGCCTCAAAATAGGCATTGTTGCGCTGAAAGCCGGCCCAACTGGCGAAAATATTGTTTGGAAAAAGTCCAATATAAGTGTTGTAGTCCTGTATTGCGTCATTGTAACGGCGCCTTTCGACGGCAATGCGATTCTCTGTGCCCGCAAGCTCGTCCTGCAAACGGAGGAAATTCTCATTGGACCTGAGCTGCGGATAATTTTCGACCACCACCAACAGGCGCCCCAACGCCCCATCCAGTTGGTTGTTGGCGGCGATCTTGTCGGCCGGACTATGCGCGCCTATCAGCGCGGCACGCGCGTTGGCTATGGCGGTGAATACGGTCACTTCCTGCGCGGCATAACCCTTTACCGTCTCCACGAGGTTGGGAATCAGGTCGGCGCGGCGCTGCAATACTACGTCCACCTGTGACCATGCCGCCTTTACCGTTTCGTTTTTCGTAACCATTTCGTTGCGATGATTGACATACGAGCCGCCAATCATCAAGGCGATCACCACCAGCACAATGATTACAATCAGAGCCTTCTTCATGCTTTCCTCCGCGCGTTACTGTATCACAATGTTCGGACGGGATTTCCCGTATCTTAAGTCTGTCCCGGCCGCGACTCCAGCCGCCGGTCAATCTCGTCAATGGCGCGATCAACGAATGCCAGATACCCCGGTAGGGTTCCCTTCGCATCCATTTTGCCGCGCTCGACCTTTCCCCCACGCATTGCCAGCGCGGTCTGAAATGCGGAGGGATCCGCACCAGCCAAATGCGCTATCCTCAAAATAATCTCCTCGCAGTTTTCGGGAACTTGCTCACCGAGCGCAATGAGCGCGTGACGAAACCACCCCGTAAATGGAAGGACCGAAGCGACCAGAATAGCCGCGATTTTCTTTTCATTGCCGCGCACCAGTATCACTTCCTGACGCAAGCGCAGCCACCCGGTGCGAAGGACCCGCTCCACCTGCAGACGATGCAACTCCATGGGCACCCGCATCCGCGAGAGAAAGTCTTCGCCGAAGAGAGTGCGGTGATGCCGCTTCATATCCAGAAGCTCGATGGCAAAAATATCCGCCGAGCGTTCCAATTCCTGCAATGTGAAGACGTGAGGCGCGGGCACCCCTGCTTCCATAAGCCATTTCACCGGGTCGCCCAGCGATTCCAGCTCCCCCGCGCCTGTGCGCTCAACCAGGCAAAGGATATTCAACTCGTCCTCGCGGGCCGGCAAATCGTCCGAATCATTCGCCGCAGAACCGTATAGCAGCACTGCTTTCAGGTTGTGACCGGCACTGGTCTTCAGCCGCCGCACCAATTCATCCAACAACCGCGCAATCTTCGGGTCAGTCTTCTGTCCGGTTTTAACTTCTCTGCCCGTCTTCACGTCAATGGATAACACGCTGTTCGTCTCCCAACCGTTCTTCTATCAATCCTCGTACCGCAAATCAACCAGAAAAATCACCATCCCCCGCTGGCGCCCCCGCCACCCGACATCCCCCCGCCAAAGCCGCCAAACCCACCGCCGCCCCCACCGAAACCGCCACCGCCCCAGCCGCCTCCGCCACCCCCACCAATCCATGGGCCAATAAACCACGGCCACCAGGACGAACCGGGACGGCGAGGACCGCGGTGGAACAACGAAAAGATAAATCGCAAGAACATAAACCCAAGGAAAAACACCAAATATATTGGGAAGCCCCCGCGATGGCGGTCATCATCACTCGAGTTATCCTGCGAATCCAATGCCGGGCCGCTATCCAACGTGACGCCTTTGTCCTGCGCGATTACGTCGGCCACACGCCGCGTCATCAGCCATAGCGCCGCCGCATCGTCGCCTTGGCGCAGTACTGGCAGCGCCTCGCGTCCAAAGCCACCCACCTTGCCATCGGGCAAAATCGGCTCCAATCCGTAACCCACTTCAAAGCGATACTTATGGTCGCCCGTCACCAGCAGGATCAGGACGCCCCGATTGTCGCTTTTCGGCCCGATTCCCCACTTCTGGTAAAGCTTATTGGCAAAATCCTCAATGGGCTGGTCGTCGAGCGTCTCAANNTGGTCACCACGGCAATCTGCGCGCCGGTCTTCTGCTGCACTTCGAGGCACAGATTGCTTAGCCTGTTGCTCGCATCGGCGTTAAGAACGTGCGCAAAATCGCTGACATAGCCCTGCGGTTTTAAGTCCTGAATCTTTTCCGCCTGCGATAGCGCGGGCAAGAGCGCGATGGACAGCAGTACCAGACCTACGGCCCCAAATCTGCTCAAATGAAGCCGGTTAGCCGGGCGTATTCGAACATGATGGAGCGGCATGGAAACGTCACAATTCATTGAACTCAGTACCGCAACTCCCAAATCAAATATCCTCGCGAACAGGCTTCTTATATTTTGGCGGCTTCCTGCGCTTGTCGGCGATCACTCGAATAGGCTGTGGGAGTCCTGCGGCAACCCGCGCTCGGCGTCGCGCTTCCTTGGCAGCACCGAATTTTGGTTTGCGACGCATTCGTCAGTCAATTTTCCGCCGCGGTGGAGAAGAAGCACCTTCCAAATTACCAAATCCCAGACGCGGAAATGGGGTATTTACCCTATATGAGAGATGCAGTGCCTGCGATACAACTGACTTCGACATAAGGAATAGGGAGGCCGCTACCCCCCCCCCCCCNNGCCCAGCCCGTCTTCAGAATAACCCGTTTGGCGTGGGAACTCTAGCTCCCCCCCTGGTCCTTTGAGGAATTAACCGGCAATCCATCTGATCCTGTCGAACCCCAGCTTCAGGACCGTTACCTGAGTTTTGGCAGGAGCGGTATGCCGCGGTCTGCTTCCGAAATCAACCTAACTTCAGGTCGATCTCCACAGGCTGGGAATAATCTACGCCTGCTACTTCAAAGCCAAACAAGTTGCGAAACTCGCGCTTAAATCCGGCAAAATCCGTCAGGATCGATAAATTCTCGGTGGTGACATTCGGCCAGATTCCTTCGACCTCTTCCTGCACATAGGGGCGCATCTCGCGATCATCCATGCGAATTCGGCCGGCATTATCTGTCGCTGGCGCAAGTCTGGTCGCTAAATGATTAACGAACAGCCGGGTCATCTGTTCAATTGCGCCTTCCTCAACCCCTGTTTCGCTCATCGCCCGCCGAAGAATGCTCATATAAAGAGGCACCACCGGAATTGCCGCAGATGCCTGCGTCACGATTGCCTTATTGACCGCTACGTATGCATCCCCGCCAACTTTCTCTCGCAGCAACCCGCTCAGATTGCGCGCTGTAGTCTCCAGGTCTTTCTTTGCTGCGCCGATGGTGCCATCGCGATAAACCGGCCACGTCAGTTCTGGCCCAATGTACGAATAGGCTAAGGTTCGCGCTCCCTCCGCCAGCAAGCTTTCGGTGAGAAACGCTTCAATCCACAAACTCCAGTCTTCGCCGCCCATCACGGCGACGGTGTCGGCCACTTCCTGCCCGGACGCCGGGGCAATTGTTACGTCTGTCACGGCCTCGGAATCCAAGTCAATGGTTCTGCTGTTAAATGGCGCTCCGATCGGTTTGAGTACCGACGAATAAGNNAACGCTGTAAATAACCAGGTCGATTTTCCCCATCTCACGACGAACGATTTCCGCGGCTTGGCGTTTCGCATCATTGGAAAAGGCATCCACATTTAAGCTGGCTGCGAACAACCCCTCCGCCTTGGCGAGTTCATGAAATGCGACCGTATTGTAATAGCCCGCGCTCCCCGTACGCCCGCGCTCTGGAGCGCGCTCCAGAAAAATTCCCAGCGTCTTCGCGCCAAAGCACCATGCCGCCGCGATTCGCGATGCCAGCCCATAGCCTGTGGAGCCGCCAATCACTACTACGTTCCGCGGGCCCATAATACCTTCGGGCCGCGACTGCCGTACGACTTCGACTTGCCGCGCAACATTGCATCGGCAACCTTCGGGATGAGCGTTCACGCAGATAAATCCGCGGGACTTTTGTTTTACGATTTCAGCAGCCATCACTTCCCCTGGTTGTTTTGTACTTGGCGCTCTTGCTATCGTCCGCAGTGACCGCAAAACCACCGTCTCTTAATACATCCGCTGGATCTAATACCGTTATCTGGCGGCACTCTCCGCCTTCGTTTTCGAGAGGAGTGCCGTTCTGCGGTCTGTGTTCCAAGTGAATTCGCACGACCGGCCAATCTGTTCGTAGCGTCAACTTGCCGGGCCATTCGACAATCATGATGGCGCTTTCCGCCAGCGCGTCTTCCAAACCCAGCGATTCCAGGTCGGCAAACCCGGAAATCCGGTACAAATCCACATGATAAATTTTCAGACCATCAGCCTGCCGCTTAAATACATGCACCAGAGTGAACGTCGGGCTGGTTACATCGTCTTCCTTCGCTGCGCCTAGTCCGCTGATAATCCCCTTCGCGAGGGTGGTTTTTCCCGCTCCCAATTCTCCCGACAGCAGCAACAACATCGGCGCTCGCAGCCTTGCAGTAAGCTCGCGTCCAAATTCCGTCGTAGCTTCCGGCGAACGCGTGACCGTCCGAATTTCAGCCATGCTCCAACTCGATTTGCACTTGCCGCCACGCTCTCGGGATGGATCGAACCACGTCCGACGCAATCAGTGGTCCCTCTCCAGTTTCATCGGCCGCAATATCGCCTGCCAGACCATGCAAGTAGACTCCAAGCGTAATCGCCTGCGCCAGTCGTTCCCTATCCATCTCCGCTCCAAATTGCGCGACCATGCCACCAACCATGCCAGTCAGCACGTCTCCCGTTCCGCCCGTCGCCATACCCGGATTTCCCGTCGAATTTATCCAGACGCGACCGTCCGGCGAGGCGACCACGGTCAGATATCCCTTCAACACCACCCACGCATTCCATTCCCCGGCATAGCGCATGGCAATCTCAATTCGATTGGACTGCACGTCCGCGATGCTGCATCCCACCAGCCGAGCCATTTCCCCCGGATGCGGCGTGACTACCAGAAATGGCGCGGCATGATCACGCAATTCCCCCGCCCGCTCATCTGCCCGTTCATCTGAACGTCCCGCAAATGCGTTCAACCCATCAGCGTCCAGCACCAACGGCAGCGCGCAGCTATGTACAATTCGCTGCACCACTTCCTGGGTCTCGGCCTCCGTACCCAGTCCCGGCCCAATAGCGACGACGCTCTTGCCCTTCACCAATTCCTCGAATTGTCGCAAAGCATCAAGAGAAATGCTTCCGCTCCCGGTGCAGGCCAGCGGCACGGTCATCAATTCCGCCAGCGCCCCCGCCACAATTGGCTGCACAGACTCAGCAGTTGCCACCGTTACCAATCCTGCTCCCGCTCGTAACGCCGCTGTGCCCGATAGCACCGCCGCTCCGGATTTTCCGCGCGATCCCGCCACCACCAGCACGTGCCCATATTTCCCCTTATTGCCGTCCGGAGGTCNNCTCGCGTGGATCCAGCCATCGCCACATCGGCGTCACTGCGCCACCCGAGCTTTTCTCCGCAACCGAAATCGAATCCACCAGTTCCGCCGGACTTCCGATTTCCGCCACGTGAAGCAGTCCCACATAATCCGCTGCCCGGCCAAGGAACTGCCCGCGCTTCGGCGCCGTAAATGTCACCGTATAATCCGCCCGAATCACAGGGCCAGTTACTCCGCCGGTATCCGATGGCAACCCTGAAGGCATATCCACCGCAACGATTAGTGCGCCAGGGCGTAGCGCATTCACATGGTCAATTACTTGCGCCAGCCATCCTTCCACAGGCCCGCGAAACCCCGTCCCAAAGATCCCATCCACAAGAATTTGTGCGCGGTCTAAGGCGTCTCGCACATCATTCCACTCCATGCCATTGCTGACAATTCGCATCTCGCCGCCGCATGCCAGCCACTTGTCCCGGTTTATCGCCGCGTCGCCGTGAAGTTCCTCCGCCTTCGCCAACAGCCATACATCCGCACACGCGCCCATGGCTCGCAAATGGCGCGCCGCCACCAGAGCATCGCCGCCATTGTTGCCTTTACCGCATAACACGACTATCCGCCGCGAAGCCAGATGAGGAAATTGCTTGGCGCAAACCCCCGCCACCGCGGCCCCCGCGTTTTCCATCAGCGTAAGGCTCGAAATTCCTCGCTCTTCCGAGGTCAGCAGGTCCACTTCGCGCATTTGCGCAGCTGAGAGAATTTTCATAACGTTTTCGCTATCATGTCGCGGTCAGGAACTAGCCGTATCCTTCCAATGCACTACCACCACAGTCATGTCGTCCGCCTGCTCCTGCGTTCCGGCCCAGTTCTCAACGGCCGCGAGCACTTCCTCCGCAAGCCGCGCCGGCGAGCCGCTTCGATGACGAAGCACTTCCTCGGTCAGCCGCTGCATTCCGAAATCCTCTCCGTAAACATTTTCCGGCTCAACCAGGCCATCGCTAAACGCCACCAGCAAACTGCCCGGTTCCACCGTGAGCGACCCTTCTTCATATACGCAATTATCGAACAACCCAATCACTGTTCCGCCTTCTCCCAGTCGCTGCACTCGATCTCCCGAGATATACAGGGGAGGCAGATGCCCTGCGTTGGTGTAGGCCAGCCGCCGCGTTTCCGCATCGTACGTGGCGTAGAAAAATGTAGCGTAGCGATCATCAGTAGTATTGAGAAAGAGGTGACGATTCAGCCGCGCCACCAGCCGCCCCGTTCCCGACGTGCCATTCTGCTGCACTTGGCTGCGCAATGCCGCTTGCAGACTGGCCATTAACAGAGCCGCGGAAATACCCTTTCCGCTGATATCAGCCAGCGCTATTCCCAACCGTCCAGGTCCCAGCAGCAGAAAATCATAATAATCGCCGCTCACCATCCGCGCCGGACGGCACAAGGCTGCCACTTCCATGCCGGGAATTTCCGGTAGCTTCTGCGGGAAAAGCTGATTCTGCACTTCGCGAGCTATGGAAATTTCGTTCTCCAGGCGCTCCTTTTGCCGCTGCTCTGTAATCAGCGAACCAATCGAGCTGGTCATTGAATTGAACGATTCGCCGAGCACTCCCAGTTGATCGCGATTTTGAATACGCACGCGATGCGCGAAATCTCCCTGCCTAACGTGCTGCGTGGCATCGTAGAGGTCCGCCACAGTTCTTGTAATCGTTCGCGTCAGCACCACTCCCGTCGCAAAGGCGGCAGCCTCAAGTAATAGGAAGACAACTCCAATTATCGAAAGCGCCAGGACCAGCGGATCGCCTAGCGCCCCGAGAGATGTAAACAGCCTGTGATTAATCTGCGATGGCCGCACGGAAAACGACACCAGAACGGGTGCGGCAAACACCTCCTCGCCCCCGGGCGCCGGAAAAATCGCCTCGAAAATCGAGTTGCCATCTATGCGCATATCCAGCCAGTTCGCCGCTGGGTGCAGATACCGGCGCTGGCTGCTGATTTTCCCCGCGGGAACAAACCTGTGGTCTTTCATGTCCACGACCAGGCCGCTTTGCTCGCCCTCACCCGCCAAGCGCATGGTGGTTAGCTGGATCGGCCCCAGTTCCGAAGAGAGAGAATCGAGGATTTCGGGGGTCAGCGGAGCGCTGGCGATGACCGTCTCTATTCCCTCTGGTGTATCACCACACGCCATGGCCTCCAAGTACAGTTTGGAATCCACCTCGAATACGCCCGCCAATTCAAACTCTCGAGCGTGTCCTTGCCGCAGCGGAATCCCCCGTCCGCTTTGAACCGTCACCTGCAAATTCGGCACCAGCTTGCGCGCCACTTCCATCACGGAAATGACTGCCGGTCGCGCCATCAACTGCCCGTCCGAAGAAGTTGAACCTGGCGGTTGATTGCGAATCGTCCCCAGCACCGCATTCGCTGTATTGGTAACCGTGCTCATTCGCTGTTGAACTTCGTCGTCAATTAAGTGGGCGCCGAACTGCAGATAGAGCAAGTATGACGAAAGCCCCACCATCGTCAGCACCAGCACAATGGGCACTACCGCGATGAATATGTAAGCAACGATGAGCCGGCTGCGCAGGCTCCATAGCAGCCGTGGTCGAAGCCACGGTAGCAGCCGCGCGATCAGGTAAATGGCGGATATCAGGGCCGCAATATTGAACCAGCCGCCGCCCGGAATCGGGCCGTGGATTAGACGAGCAAGGTCTACAATCAAAAATATCGCCAGGGCGGCGCAGGCAACGCGGTCCACCGCATTAGCTTTTCGCCACAAAATTCGGGATGTGGGAGGAAGGAAGGGCACGATTCTATTCCAACAATTCTGGTAAGCTACGCCGAGAATTTTGCAGCCAAACAGGACTCATGGTAATTGTACGGCAGCAGCAAGTGCTTTGGCATCACGCGCCGCCCCTTCGCGCCATCGCCACCGAGACGCCACCGAGATCGGTCATCTAGCGTGTGCGAGAGATTTGCTTTCGGTTTGCCGTCAGTTATATTCGCGGGCAGCCGCTCGCTGTGGTTACTCCGCTGCTACGGCGTTGGGGCTAATGCGCCGCCATAGAAAATATACCGGCATTCCGAGAAGCACGATGATCAGGCCCGGCCACGTGTATTGCGGCTTGTACCTCAGCAGTTGCACCTCGATAAATACCGCCATCACCAGATACAGCGCCGGCAGCACGGGATATCCTATCGCGCGATAGGGACGGGGCGCGTCAGGTCTTTTCCACCTCAGCACAAAGAGANNCAAGACCGCGAAAATCAGGAAGTCTAAAAGCTGACTGTAGGTGCCCGATAGACACAGCAGCGACGCCCACCCGCACTGCACCCAAAGCGCGACCCCTGGCGCCCGGCGTGCGTTGACTCCGCCCACTCCCCGGAAAAATAATCCATCTTTGGACATCGCATAATAAATTCGCGCGCCCGCCAGAATCAGCCCATTGTTACATCCGAAACAGGAGATAGCGATCGCCGCAGCCATCACTATGGCCCCGGCAGGGCCGAAAACCACTTCCGCGACAGCCGTTCCTACCCGCCCGTCGGTGGCGTATTGAATGCCGCGCGCCAACGCCGTAGTCCCATGTGGATCGCCGCTGAGTGGCAACACCCGCAAGTACGCGACGTTGGCCAGCGTATAGAGCGACGTCACAATC
>PKXT01000016.1 GCA_003133505.1 Acidobacteriota bacterium | reverse complement strand
CAGCTGACGGACCTCGCCTTGGAATTGGCCCAGAGGTCGTCTGGCTTTCGCCGAAGTCTACCGACCAACCTGACGGCTTCACTTGCAGACCTAGTCCGGGCAATGAATTGCTACTATAGCAACCTAATCGAAGGGCATGACACGCACCCAGTCGATATCGAGCGGGCACTAAAAAACGAATACAGCAGCGACAAGCAAAAGCGAGACCTGCAGCTGGAAGCAAGAGCTCACATAGCCGTCCAAGCATGGATCGATGGGGGAGGACTGCGAGGACGTGCGGTTACAAGCGACGGAATACGGGAAGTCCACTTCCGATTCTGTAGAGAACTCCCGGACGACCTATTATGGGTGAAAGATCCGGATACAGGCGAGCGCGTACGGGTCGAGGCAGGAGAACTGCGAAAGCGAGATGTGGCAGTCGGCAATCATTTGGCGATCAGTCCAGGTGCAGTGCCCCGCTTTCTAATGCGCTTCGAAGATGCCTACAGCGCAGCCGGCAAAACACAGCTCATTGTCGGTGCCGCGGCAGCGCATCACCGTTTAGTGTGGATCCACCCCTTCATGGACGGGAACGGTAGGGTCGCGCGGCTGATGTCGCACGCCATGCTGCTGGAGACACTCGATACTGGTGCCGTCTGGTCGGTGGCGCGCGGCTTGGCGCGCAATGTTGATGCTTATAAGGGGCACCTCGCCGCATGTGACAGTACCCGTCGTAATGATCTGGATGGGCGCGAAAATTTGAGCGAAGAGGCTCTCGCCGGATTCACGGACTTTTTTCTCAGAACCTGCATCGACCAGGTTGAATTCATGGAAAGCCTGATGCAACCGGATCGGCTGCGGGCACGCATCCTCCTTTGGGCAGATGAAGAAATCAGGCTCGATACTCTGCCGCCCAAGTCAGGCAGTATCCTCGAAGCCGTGCTCTACCGGGGGGAGCTGCCGAGCGCCGATGCCGGCGACGTTTGTGGGCGCGGGGGAGCGCCATGCGCGCCGTATCGTCTCGGCACTGGTCGAGCGGGGGGTGCTCGCCTCGGAGAGTCCGCGCGGGCCGCTCCGCCTCGTCTTCCCGGCGGGACTTGCTTCGCGCTGGATGCCGGGTTATTTCCTGAGAGGGCCGAAACGGTTGAGAGACGTGATTTGAAATTTCCAGAGCCGGAAGAGGGATATGTTTCTGGCCGTGATGTTGTCGTGTTCTGGGGGCTGGACGGCGAAACCCGCGTCCGGTGCGCAATCAGCAGAGAGGCTCTGAACGACCATTTCGGCAGGGATGGCAAGGACAAACTAGCTGTATTCAGAGGCAACAGACCGGCCATTGAAGAGGAAGCGCGCCGGAAATACCTTGCTGGCCGAATAGAACCAGATGGGGCTGTTCTCATACGGACAGGCGATCTGTAGCTTCAAGTAGCGGTGCCATCCGACCTGCGCGTTTACAGCGGCGGACGGAAGGTATATCAGGAATGGCAAGCCGTTCGCAGCCGCGGACCACAAAAGCTCAAAATCGGTGGGAGATAAGATGTCTCTCGACGAATAAGAAAATGTTGGGATTGGAATCTGTTGGTTTCAAAAAACTCATTCCCTCCGGAGATGAAGGATGCCGAGCGCCAAGTGGAGTCTTGATGGCAGGAGCAGATTCGGAGTTTGCCGGATGATACGGCTACTGCAATATTGCTGCTGTGCCGAGGCCGCCTCTGCCCAATTCTCAAAGGCATGGATTGGGCTTGATCCGCAGAATCCGGCCCAATTCCACGGCGTAGCGAGAAGTTGGCTATTTGCTTTACAGATTGCGTTATAGAGCCTCAAACGGAGAGATTGTGTCTCGCCACAATTCTATCCAAGCGAAAAATAGTGGCAATTCACAATGCAGCTCTAGCGGGAGAACCGTAGGGGCGTGTTGTAGCACTTGAAAGGTTGCGCGCACGGCTTGAACAGCAACACTTCTCCCTCCGATCGTTGTGTCCTTGCAAAAGAGTGTGGCCTTTTCGAAAGCTACGCGGCGCGTTCGTACCGGTGATGCAACCCTCCCGAGCCGTGGTAATGATGTGACACGCCCGCGTCCTGCTGACCGAAGCCGGATATTTGGCGTGTTTTTTTCCAACCCCAAGTAAGTGCGATCCTCGTGATAATACCGAACGTATTCGCTGAGCAATCGCTTGAGGTGGCTTTCGTTGAGAGCGATGACGTGATCCAGCAGATCCCGTCGGCAGCTTTCCACCCAACGCTCGGCGACCCCGTTTTGCCACGGGCTCTGAAATGAAGTACGCACAGCACTGATCTGCAGTGATCGAATCGCGGCCATCACCTCGATCCCGAACTCCCCTTCGCGATCATGGCTGATCACAAAGAAGCAATACAGCATGCCGAAGGTGATGGTGGGAACGGTGAAGAAATCCATAGCTGCAATCATCTCTCGGTGATTGTACAGGAAGGCCAGCCAACGTTTGCTGGCTCTGGGTTTCTCGGCGATTTGCGCATCCATCGCGAGGTCGCGCGTTCGGAAATATCGAAGCCAAGCATCAGCATCTCACCGTGAATTCGAGGAGCGCCCCAAGTTGGGCTCTCCGCCACCATGCGAAAAAGCGGCTCGCGCATCTCTTTCGAGATTCGCTTTCTGCCGACCTGCTGTCTCACGCGGGACATCGATCGCCAGTAGAGCTGGAAACCCGGCGCGGTGCCAGCGAACCACAGTCTCTGGCGTCACGACAATGAGACTCGCTTGCCACTCAGACCAGAATGTGCGAATAGCGATCCAGAACAACTTATCGATCAAGCCGAGGCGCAGTCATGGTCGGCGGCGATTCAGTACCGCGAGCTGTTGACCGAGGGCGAGGTTTTCAAGGAGAAGGTTACTTCGCGCCTGAAAGAGCCGACCGCAGGAAGAGAGAATGACCCAAATTAGTCGGAACATGGCATATTCCTATAGCAGAAACGCGCATGAGAAAGTGGCCTAACGGATTGATTTCAAAGGCAGATGGAATTTTGGCGAACGACGGCCCTCCACAGCCCGGAATACCCTGAAATCCCCGGTAGGTATACGGTAATATATGCATTGCCCGCCAATAGCAGAGTGGATATCTTCTCATTGCATTACATCCGAGACTGCTGTCGCGAGCGAGCCTTCCGGCCTGTCCTACCTAGACCGCCTTCCTCGCCCCCCCATTGGCCCCGGTTCGAGAATGATCCACAAATTGAGACTGGCCTTGACTGCGAAAGCGGCAAGGAGGGGAGGAAACATGCGCACACTTAACATCAAGAAATACCTGGTAGCAATATCGTTAGCATTAGTACTCTTTTCAGCAAATACTCAGTATATTCACGCTCAAACGGTAGTTAACTTAGGAACGGCTGGTAACTTTGGTGTGCTGGCTGGCTCTGGCATCACGAACGTCAGTGCAGCGACCAGAATTATCGGTGATGTGGGAAGCTATCCCACCCCCTCGGTGACGGGGCTTACTCAATCGCAAGTGAAAGGCATCCTATATCTTTCTGCCGATCCCGCAACAGCTCAAGCGCAAACAGACCTGACCACAGCCTACAATGATGCAGTTGGTGCACCGTGTGGAACAAACCTCACCGGCATGGATCTGGGCGGGTTGACCCTTGTTCCCGGGGTTTACTGCTTTTCCTCGTCAGCCCAACTAACAGGTACGCTCACTTTGGATGCCCAAGGGGATCCGAATTCGCAGTGGATCTTTCAGATTGGCAGCACTTTGACCACCGCTTCTAGTTCTGCGGTAATAGAAATCAATGGTGGAGATGGCAAACAGGGTCCTCAACAGTTGCCGCCTTGGCTCCAGCGTGAAAGAGGGTGCTATGTCTACTGGCAGATAGGTTCTTCTGCGACTATCGGTATAGGCAGTAACTTCGAAGGGAATATACTGGCTCTAACGAGCATTACTTTTAATGGTGGCATTGAACACGGCAAAGCTTTGGCCCGCAACGGTGCAGTCACAATGTCAGCCCAAGAAAGAGTAAATGGAGGGCCATGTAATAACATAGGGCCTCCGAATCTTAATTAGTCTTACTTCTTAGACAACAAAAGGCCTGCCAGCTGATACCTAGGGAGACTCTGAATAAG
>PKXT01000249.1 GCA_003133505.1 Acidobacteriota bacterium | reverse complement strand
TCCGTCCGCCTTTGAAATCAATAAGATAGCGTCACTTGCCTGGGCTTAATTCCACCGTCAGAATGTGCCATGATCCGCTACATTCTAATCCTTCTGATCGTATTCAAGAGAATATTTCGTTCTCATAGCAGCCTGCTGCTTGAAAATCTGATGCTTCGTCAACAACTGGCGGTTTTGAAACGCCGACATCCCCGAAAGCGACTCGGCGCAGTGGACCGACTGTTCTGGATTGTTGCTCGCAGATTCTGGTCTGGCTGGAAGAGGAGCCTCACCATCGTTACGCCGGAAACGGTCGCTCGTTGGCACCGAGCCGGTTTCAAGCTCTATTGGCGATGGATTTCCTGCACGCGGGAGCATGTCGGCAGGAGGCGAATCTCCAAAAAGGTGCGCGAGGTGATTTTTCGTATGGTGACGGAGAATCCAACTTGGGGCGCACCTCGAATTCACGGTGAGTTGCTGATGCTCGGATTCGATATTTCCGAAAGGACAATTTCGCGCTGGATGCGCAAGACCCCCAGAAACCCCAAGCAGGCAAAGCGCTGGATCACCTTCCTACGCAATCATCGAGAGGCGATTGCGGCGATGGATTTCTTCACCGTGCCCACAATCACGTTCGGCATGCTGTATTGCTTCTTTGTAATCAGCCACGCCCGCAGGCGCATCTTGCATTTCAATGTCACGCCGCACCCCACATCTTCCTGGATCGTCCAGCAATTGCGAGAGGCATTCCCGTTCGAATGCACGACGAGGCATCTGATCCTGGATCGTGACAAAAAATATGGCCTGGAGGGTTGGACCGCCATCCGATCATTGCAGATCAACCCGGTCAGAACCTCATTCCAGAGTCCTTGGCAAAATGGCGTCGCCGAGCGCTGGGTGGAGAGTTGCCGACGAGACGTGTTGGATCACGTTATCGCCCTAAACGAAGGCCATCTCAGGCGATTGCTTAACGAATACGTTCGATATTACCACGAGGATCGCACACACTTGGGTCTAAGACAAGGATACGCCAGATCGACGATCCCATTTATCCAAACAGGGATTTGTCATCTCGCAACCGCGGGTCGGTGGCCTGCACACCGATATGAACGCGCTGCATAGCCCTGGAAGAAACAACCATTTCTTGCAAACACAGCCGCCCTGCAGCAGAACTGTTGCTGCTCAACTCGCGGAAGGAGCCATTCCAATCTTTAGTGCGCTCTGGGATATCCCAATGAGAAAACGCGACAGTGATTTGCCCCATTTTTTGACGCGGATTCAATTTTGGCGAAGGACAGGTGGCATCCATGCCCCATGACTGGGTGTGATATTCTGCGAAATCGAAAGTTACAGAGGAGTGACTGCAGTGAAAACCCGACAAGAAAAGGATTCGCTGGGGGAAAGGCCGGTACCCGCGGAGGCCTATTACGGGATCCAAACACAGCGCGCGGTGGAAAATTATCCGATAAGCGGCGCGCGCGCACACGCGAAGCTCATTCGCGCGATGGGTTACATCAAGAAGGCCGCCGCGCTGGCCAACAAGGAACTCGGACTACTGGGGCCCCGGCGGGCCAACGCCATTATTCGCGCCGCGGACGAAGTGATTGCCGGCAAACTTGATAACGAATTCGTAGTGGACGTATATCAAGCGGGGGCGGGTGTATCGTTCCACATGAACACGAACGAGGTAATCGCAAACCGGGCAATTGAATTGCTCAGCGGCGAGCGCGGCGATTACTCAGTGGTGAATCCAAACGATCACGTGAATTTTGGCCAGTCCACGAATGACGTATTCCCCACCGCCATGCGATTGGCAAGCATTTTGCTGTTTGATGAAGTGCTGGCAGCGGCGGCGGTGCTGGAAAAGTCCCTTGCGAGCAAGTCTGCTGAGTTCGATCACATTCTGAAGTCAGGGCGCACGCACATGATGGACGCCGTTCCGGTGCGGCTGGGCCAGGAATTCGGGGCGTATGCAACGGCTATGCGCCGCGCCTCGACGGTGATTCGCCAGGCGCAGGATCTCCTGCGGGAATTGGGACTGGGCGGGTCGGCGGTGGGAACGGGAGTTAACACGCATCCGCGTTATCAGAAGCTGGCGGTGAAGCACCTCGCAGAAGTCAGCCGCCAGAAGCTGACAGCGACGGACGACATGCGCTACACCATGCAGTCTAATCTGGCGATGTCGGTCGCATCATCTGCGCTGCGAAATTTGGGCCTCGAACTGATCCGCATCAGCAACGACCTTCGCCTGCTATCGAGCGGGCCCAATACGGGCTTGCAGGAGATTTATCTGCCCGCGCTGCAACCGGGATCGTCCATCATGCCGGGAAAGGTCAATCCGGTGATGGCGGAACTGACCGCCATGGTCGGCTTTCAGGCGGTAGGCGCGGACGTGGCGACTGCGCTGGCAGTACAGGCCGGACAGCTTGAATTGAATGTGATGATGCCGGCAATGGCCTGGAACGTATTACATTCGGCGGAGATTTTGAAGAATACGATGCGAACGCTGGCCGAAAAATGTATTGACGGTATTCAGGCCAATGAAGCGCGGTGCCGTTACTATGCTGAAGCAACTCTATCCATTGCCGCTGCGCTGAATCCCTATATTGGCTACGCGGCAGCGGCGGAAATCGCCAAGGAGAGCGTAAAATCTGGACGGCCAGTGACGAAAATCGCTCTCGACCGGAAATTGCTTGACGAAAAACTGCTCCGCGAGATTCTTGATCCCCGGCGAATGACCGAGCCTTCAGCCCCACTCAAAGTGTCACGCAAAAACAAATCGACCGGTGATAGGCGCTGACGCTACCGAAATCGCCTCGGACCGGAAATCAGTGCGTGGCACGCCCCCTCCGAATGTAACAACATTCGCAAGCATAAGATCGCCCACCAAGAAGTACGTCCTCCTAAAGCTGCAGAGGCAACGCACAAAGAGTACAGTACCAGCCGACTAAATGAGGTTTCATGTAGTTCGTAGGAGCAACTAAAATCTAATAAGGAAGCCTACAGCACGCCGGTCTCGGTGCCAGGCACTGCAAAAGCAGCCCCCAGGAGCTCTCTTCCGTCGCCGAACACCGGCCCGGAGAAGCCACAACTCCAAAACAGCTCTTCCCAATACCCCGTTGATCGCCAATCAGGCCCCCCAACACCTTAACGATGAAGACATGCTGATGGTGGTCGATAAGGTGATGTAGAAGAATGGGGGGCGGCGTTAGGGATTTAGACGGCTGTGGTTTTAAGCGTGGCGGGTTGTAGCAGTTTTTCCTTGCGGTAGATCAGCTCATTGAGATTGTAAGGCGCCAACTCAAAGCCATGACCGTGGGTGATGGCGTCGGTGGGGCAGGCTTCCACGCAGTAGCCGCAAAAAATGCATCGCGAATAATCAATATTATAAACACTGGCGTAGCGATCTCCGGCGGAAATCCTCTTCGCGGCTGTGTTTTCGGCGGCTTCGATGTAGATGCAGTTTGCCGGGCAGGCCGCGGAACACAAGAAACATCCCACACATTTTTCCAAGCCATCTTCGTCGCGCTGGAGAACATGAATGCCCCGATAGCGCGCTTCAAAACGCACAGGCCCCGAGGGATATGGCTCGGTGGTCGGCTTGCGGAACATGGTCCGCAATGTGACATTGAACCCCTTGGCGAGCGTCCAAAACGTTTCGGTGACTTCGGTGAACGGGGACGACATGATTTCACTGTAGCAAACGGGACGATTGGCGGCAAACGGCGGCCGCCGCAGCACGACTCAGCTGTCACTCGATCTCATTAGCTTCCCAGGAATATTTATCCGAGGAAGGAGAAATTCAAAGGCGCGGGGGTACGTCCCCCGCACGCGCGTCTGAAAGGCAAAGGATTATTTTGCTTAAAGACGATCAGGATTGGGAAAAATAAATAAGCGGTTGAGACTCCGACGCCCCATCAGACACTTAGACGGCGAAGTCTGGGGACACTACTCGCCGGGGGGAGCGACCGGCTCACGTCCTGATGGGCCCGGAGTCCCAGTGATTGCGCTGATGATCTGTTTGCCGTGGAAGCGGCCGTTTTCGATAAAGATTTCACCGGTATGAAGACCGCCTAAAAGTACTCCAGCAACATAAATACCGGGAATATTGCTTTCATGGCTGGCCGGATTACATTCCGGCTTGCGAGTGTCGCAATCCAGATTGATGCCCACACTTTCGAGAAGCGAAAAATCAGGATGGTAGCCGGTCATGGCAAAAACGTGCGCCGCTGGCAGCGCGTGCTCTGTGGTGTCCGCGTTTTGACGTACCCATACGCGGCCCGGTTCGATGCGAATGACTTCAGTATTGAACAGAGCGCGAATTTCTCCGGCGGCAATGCGGTTTTCGATGTCGGGACGCACCCAGTATTTCAGGCTGGCGCCCAAATCCGATTCGCGATGAACCAGGGTCACGCGCGCGCCTCCGCGAAACAAATCCAGGGCGGTTTCGGCTGCGGAATTCTTCGCGCCAATCACAACAATATCCTGCCGCCAATAAGGGTGCGGATCGGTGAAGTAGTGGGAGACACAAGGTAAATCTTCACCCGGCACGTTGAGGCGATTGGGGAAATCGTAATAGCCGGTGGCGAAGATAATTCTCGCGGCGTGGTATTCGTACTGAACACCGAAATTATCGCGCGTCTTCACCGTGAAACATCCGAGCTTGCCAGAGACATTCAGAAAAGTTTCGTATAGATGCGCGTCCAGATCGTAATGCTCGGCGGCGCGGCGGTAATACTTGAGGGCTTCGACGCGAGTTGGTTTCGAGCCTGCCACGGTCATTGGCAAATCGCCAATTTCCATGCGCTCGGCGGTGGTGAAGAACATCATGTTCACGGGATAGTGATACAACGAATTGCACAGGCAGCCTTTATCAATCACCAATGGACGCAAGCCAGCGCGGCGCGCTTCAATGGCGCAAGCCAGGCCGGTAGGCCCGGCACCAATGCAGATGATGTCGTAAGCAGACGGCATTTCACCAGTGTGCATTGTGGTTGCGGAAAAATCCAACCGTGCCGCTGAGGTGCGGTTTGCAACCTCAGCTTTCGAGGATTGCTTACTGGCGCTCTACGCGAATGGAGCCGTCACCGGTATTGATTTCAACGGTGGGACCGCCTCCATTGATTTGCGCATTAAGGCTGGATTCGTTGAGCGTGCCAGAAACGGTGAGCGGGAAGTTTACGGAGATACGGCCGTCGCCGGTGCGGGCTTCGAGGTTCGCGCGGAAGGTGGAAGGAATGCGCAGGACGATGCTGCCGTCGCCGCTCTTGAGCTTCCAGCCGGCACCTCCGGGCTGCGAATTGGCCGCCGCTTCCACCACCACATTGCCGTCGCCCGTGCGAAGGTCAAGCAAATCGAAGCGGCCCTGGATGGCCATATTACCGTCACCAGTATCGGCTGCCAGGGCGCCATCCAGATTGCGGGCCTCGATGTGTCCATCGCCAGAATGAAGTTTCAGAGAACCCTTCAAGCCATCGGAAGTGATACTTCCGTCGCTGGTGCTGAACTGAATTCGTCCGGAAACGGCCGATGCGACAATATTACCGTCACCGGTATTGATATTGAGGTCAACGTCGAAGGGCACGGAGATGGTGACTTTCAGGCCCGTTCCCATATTGATGCCCCAGTTAAACCAGTGGGTAGCGCGCGGGTGAATTCCGATGTCAATGGAATTGCCATTCTGATTTTCGCTGATGCTCACGTCGTTGGAAATATTGTAATGAGCAGACTTGATGTCGACGTCCACCGCATTCCCCGAGCCGCGCTGAATCTGCACGTCGCCATCGGAGACGGTGAGGTGAACGGCCGGACGTCCATTGACCGAATAGTGGTGCGACCAGTCGTCAGCGTGGGCGGCGGGAACGGCCAGCAACAAAGCAAGCCCTGATGCGGCACCGAATGCAAGACTCATGGCGGATGCCCAATTTCCTGGAGATCTGAATCTCATTGCTGATGCGGGTGGAGTAGCGGATTCGAGTTTCACGGCATTTGGTCCTCTGATTAGCGATACGCGAATGATAAAAGAAATGTTCCACCGTAGATTCGCTCTCCCCTAATGTCGCGTCTGGCTCCGTTGGCAATGGGACCGTTAAGCCGTTCCCGGTGCTGGAGTGGCCATGCGTCTTATGCTAACCGCTGCAGCAGGCTCGGCGCGATGAGGCCTGGTTTCTTCCAAGGGCCGCCGCACCAAGGGGTCATGCTTGAAAATCCGTGACGATTTTTAAAGCGACTTT
>PKXT01000319.1:15526-16520 GCA_003133505.1 Acidobacteriota bacterium | reverse complement strand
TGCATGCGCTTGAAATGTGCCATCTCCATTGCCCAGAAGGATGCTTACTGAGTTGGAGTTCGCATTGGTAACCGCTAAATCCAGCTTTCCATCTCGGTTGAAATCATGGACGGCCACGTCGAACGGAGCAGCGCCAACGGAGTATTCAATTTCAGCTTGAAATGTGCCGTCTCCATTGCCTAAGAGAATGCTCACCGTATTCGCGGTAGAGTTGGCCGTGACTAAATCCAATCTGCCGTCTCCATTAAAGTCGCCCACCGCGACAGATTCGGGTTGCCCGCCGGTAGGATAGTCCACATTGGTGCGAAACGTGCCATCGCCATTACCGAGCAGAATACTGACGTAGGAATCGTAATAGTCCGCGACGGCCAAATCGAGTTTGCCGTCATGGTTGAAATCGGCAATGGCGATGGAAAAGGGCGCTTCGTTTGTGGGGTAGGTAACTTGCGGCTGGAACGTGCCGTCCCCATTGCCCAGCAGGATGCTGACCTCATCGCTGTCAAAATCGGCCACCGCGAGATCGAGTTTGCCGTCGCCATTGAAATCAGCAATGGCGACGGAGGACGGCTTGGTCATCGTGGCGTAATTCACGCCGAGCCGGAATGTGCCGTCGCCTTGATTCAAAAGTACAGTGACGGTGTCGCTTTCCTGGTTGGCAGTTACCAGGTCGGTATGGCCGTCACCGTTGAAATCGCCGCTGGCCACGGAAAACGCGGCAAGGTTGGCCGGGTAATCCGCTCGTGCGCGAAACGCGCCATTCCCAATGCCCAGAAGAATGGTGACATTGCTGCTAACCTGGTTGGCAACGGCTATATCAATATGCCCGTCATGGTTGAAATCGGCGCTGGCCAGCGAATAAGAATTACTGCCCGTTCCATAATCCACGTGGGGTTGAAATGTGGCATTGCCCTTGCCGATGAGAATGCTCACCGTGTTGCTGCTTGAGTTCGCGGCGGCAATGTCCGCCTTCCCATCGCCGTTGAAATCCCCCACC
>PKXT01000319.1:15314-15521 GCA_003133505.1 Acidobacteriota bacterium | reverse complement strand
GGCGATCGAAAGGGGCTGACCGGTGGCGGAGTAGTCCACATGCGGCTGAAACGTGCCGTCGCCCTTCCCCAGCAGGATGGAAATATTTCCGAAGCTCTGGCATCCCTGATCAGTGCCGCACAGATTGGCGACGGCGAGATCCGGCAAGCCATCGGCATTGAAATCCTGAATTGCAATGGAATCTGGCGCGTATGGCGTTGTGAATTG
>PKXT01000319.1:0-15230 GCA_003133505.1 Acidobacteriota bacterium | reverse complement strand
CCATCGCCATTGAAATCGCCCACGGCGACAGCCCAGGGGAATGCCCCGACGGCATAATCGGTATGCGTGCTAAAGGTTCCATTGCCCTTGCCGAGCAAAATACTGATGGTGTTCGCGCCTTCATTCGCTGTCACCATGTCTGGTTTTCCATCGCCGTTGAAGTCGCCGGTGGCCACGGAAAACGGCTCTGAACCCACTGGTACTGAAATTGCCTCGGCGAAAAATTGAGAGGGATTCAGTGGCGCAATGCGCGCTGCCGGTAAACTGCCAGCGGTTCGATTAATTGCGACCCCATCGGTGGGGATCAGACTGCCGGAGCGAAGGCCGCCAGCCTGCCGAGGAAATGCCACGGAGCCAAGCAAGAAAATGGAAATCGCAAAGGCGAAAAATGCGGGGATCCTGGTGGTTGCTCTCATTGTCTGATTCCATCTCTAAGGCCTTTGGCCTGAGTTTATTTTTTAGCAAAATCACGAAATGCTCTTCATTTGATCTGTTTCTCGCTACCCGACTCAGCTTACTTGTCCGAAGCCAGCGGGCAACAGCCGCCGAGGGACATCTCGGCGGCCTTTATCTTTCTCCCCACCGCAATTTGTCGCGCAGCATCTCGTAATAAGTCCGCTCGCGAGGGCTCACCAAAATTACTCTGTTCGCGGACTTGCGAATAATCACCCGGTCGCCACGATGTAGTCTAAATCCAAGCTGGCCGTCGAGAGTAAGTTGCAACGCCAGTTCGGCGGCGTCTGCTTCCTGAGGGAACTCAATTTCCACTTTTGCTGTGTCGGGAATCACGATGGGACGGTTGGTCAACATATGCGGACAAATCGGCGTAATTACGAACGCGTCCAGCGCCGGATGCACAATCGGGCCGCCCGCCGCCAGCGAATATGCTGTAGAACCCGTGGGCGTGGAGACGATTAATCCGTCCGCGCGATAGCGGCCAATGTGCGAAGAATCCACATGAACATCGAAATCCACCAGCCGCGCCAGCGCCGCCTGGTTCACTACTGCGTCATTCATCGCAATGTGCGAGTCAATGTCCGGTTCAAAGCCCGATTCGATGGTCCGTCCATCTGGGGAATCATCCGCCGAGTCGGGATGCCTGTCACGACTCCCGCCCGAACGCCCTGTGGCGCGAATAATGGACGCCTCCAGCATCATTCGGGTGTTGGTCTGGTGGCGCCCGGCAAGAATCAGTTCCAGTTGCGGATAGAGCTCGTCCAGGGTCACGCTGGTCAGAAATCCCAGGCTGCCCAAGTTCACGCCCAGGATGGGAACCTGTTTCGCCCCCAGCACACGCGCCGCGCCCAGCAGCGCGCCATCACCGCCTAGCACAATCGCGAGATCCAGATCGCCGGCCCATTCAGCTAACGCGCCATTTTTCGGTAAATCAGCATGCGAAGAAGCTTCAGCTCCCGCCATCGCCGATGTCGATGAAGACATCAATCCCATCGCCGTTTCGCGCTCAATCATTACGCGAATGCCGCGCGCTTCCAGCCACGCGCGCAACTCCGGCACCACTACGCGAATCTTCTCGCGGTGCGGCTTCGAAAGTATCCCGACGGTCTTGATACTCTTATTCATGCGGTTAATTTATCAACCTGCAAAAATCCAATGCCGACCTACCGGCGCATGTAAGGCTTACCTGGAACCGGCGTTCACGGAGTAGCCAGCAATATTATCCGTCGCTCTTTCCGCGCGTGTATAAAAAACTCCTGATTCCCCTCCGCTCCGGCCACGTGGCTTGGCGCCTTTTGCAGCGGACGCAATCCCAACTGCTCCGCCGCCTGCCATACCCGCTTGACGGCGCGCTCATGCAGTTCCGCATCACGGACGATTCCGCCCTTGCCCACTTCGCGCTCTTTCAGTTCGAATTGCGGCTTCACCAGAATCATAAACTCCGCGCCTTCACCGGCGATTTGCGTCGCCGCCGGCAAAACCTTTGCCGCCGAAATGAACGACACGTCCATGGTCACGATCATGACCGGCTCGCCAATATCCTCGGCCCGCAAATACCGCGCGTTGCACTTCACCTGTCGCACCCGTGCGTCCTGCTGCAGCTTCCAATCCAGTTGCGAGGTAGTCACGTCCACCGCATACACGCGCGCCGCGCCNNCCCGCCATTGGAGCTGCCGATATCCGCGCAGATTCTTCCGGTGACGTCCACCCCGAAATCCACCAGCGCGCCTTCCAGTTTCAATCCGCCGCGGCTGGCGTACGGCATTCGCGGTCCCGCGACTTCAATCCGCGCGTCCACCGGCAGCCGTGTTCCGGCTTTGTCGGCAAGCTGCCCAGCCACGCGAACGCTGCCCGCCAAAATCAACGCTTGGGCCTGTTGCCGCGTCGGCGCCAGCCCCAGTTGCACCAGCAATATATCGAGCCGTTCTTTCTGTATCGTCGCTGGCACTTATTTTGTGTTGTCGTAGGGATTGTGCGAATCGCCGGCGGGCTAACCCAACGCGCGTGAATCGTCACGCTTCCCGCGTTACCAAAAACTCCGCCAGCTGCCGCAATCCGAAGCCACGGTCGCCATAATAATCCGCCTCTGCCATCGCCTTGCCGACCAGCTCCGAAGCAATCCTCCGCGATTCCTCAATCCCATACAGCGCGGGGTAGGTAGCCTTGTTCTGCTGCGCGTCTTTGCCCGCTGTTTTACCCAGCGTCTTCGAACTCTGCTCCACGTCGAGAATGTCGTCCACCACTTGGAACGCCCATCCTACATGCTGTCCATAGCGCCTCATGCGTTCAACGTCCGCATCCGTGCCGCCGCCGGCAATCGCTCCCGCCACCACCGAGACGCAAATCAGCGCCGCCGTCTTCGACCGGTGAATGTATTCAAGCGTCGCCGCATCCACAAGTTTGTTTTCCGCTTCAAGGTCGGCGACTTGTCCGCCCACCATCCCGTCCACCGTCCCCGCGGCTATGGCTACTTCCGCGAGCACTCGAACGCTTCGCTCCGCGGTCAGCCGCGCCTGCGCCAGCGTTTGAAACGCCAGGGTCAGCAACGCATCTCCCGCCAGGATCGCGTGGGCTTCGCCAAATACTTTGTGGCACGTGGGACGCCCGCGCCGCAGGTCGTCATTATCCAGCGCCGGCAAATCATCGTGAATCAGCGAATAGCAGTGGATGAATTCGAGCGCGCACGCCACCGGCACAATGTCATCCATCCGGGGGCGTCCCGAGTTCGAGCCGGCGAAATAGGCGCCTGCCATCTCCTCTGCGCTGATCTGCGCCGTAACCACCGGGCCCTCGGCAAGCAGCTCCGTAACCAGGGGCTCGGGAGCTTCGTCGGTCACTTGACGGGAATCGCCCTGCCCCATGGATGAATCTGCAAATAATCCCGCCGCCTCCAGGCACAGTGCCGGACGTATCCTCTTGCCCGCGCCCAGCGCGCTGTAACGCATCGCCCGATGGATGGAAGCCGGAGGCGTGTCCTCGGTGGGCAGCAGCCGCTCCAAGCCGCGCTCCACAACCGTGCGATGCGTTTCAATGAATGCCGGATATTTCATCGTATTGGATCCGCTACACAGGCACGCCACTAATATATCAGTGGGCACCTTCAATGCATTTGGAATATTTGAAAGTTCAGGGAGATGTTCTTGAATAACTGCTAGGGCTTGGGACTTTCCGCTTGGCTTGCCCGAAACGGCTCCGGCTGCAGCTTTCCGTCTGTCTTACGCAACAAAATTTCCACGCGGCCCTCGGCCTCTTCAAGCTGCTTTTGGCATTCCTGCGACAGCTTCATTCCTTCCTCGAAAAACTTCATCGCGTCGGCCAGCGACAGCTCCGCGCCTTCCAGGCGCTTCACCACCTCTTCCAGCCGCTTGAGCGAACGCTCGAAATCGCCCTTCCCCTGCGCCGCTTCGCTCTTCGCAGCGGTCGCGCTCCCTTTGACGCCCGTCACATCGCCCTTAGCACTTGAAGCTCCGCCTTTGGGAGACGTCTGCTCGGACTTCAATTCCGCCGCATTCTGCGCTGCATTTTGTTCGCCGCTCATATCTCTCCCGCCGTGGCCGTCTTCTTAATCATCCCCATTCTCTCTTGAAGTCTAAATCACGCTGCTCAGCCGTGCAATTGCTTATCGTTGGCGCAGCAGATGGCGATCCAGTACGGCGTGTACCTGTTCTATCCAAACCTCACAAACTACACCCTAACCCCTGCTAGAATCTAGCCGGAATGTTTCTGCCCGCTTTATTCGCGGTTTTCTTTCTGATTGGCGTTAACGCCTTTTTCGCGGCGGCCGAATTTTCGCTTGTCGCCGTACGCCATTCGCGTTTGCGCGAGATGGCCCCGCCCAATGACCCCCGCGTTCGCCTGCTTGAAGAATTGCTCGGCGACATGAGCCGCGTGGTCAGCGGAGTGCAAGTCGGCATCACTCTTGCCAGTCTGGCTCTTGGCTACATCGGTGAAGTCACTCTCGGTGGAGTCCTCCAGCGCTCGCTCACTTTTCTTCCGGGTCACGCATCTGGCCTCGCAGCTCACACGCTCGCTCTGGGTGCGGCATTTGGTTTGCTCACGATTTTCCAGGTCGTTCTTGGCGAACTGGTCCCCAAAACCATCAGCCTCGCCCGCGCCGAGCGCGTCGCTCTCCTGATCGCCCGCCCATTTTATTGGTTCCTTCATACTTTCGCGTGGGCCATTGATGCATTGGACGGGCTTGCCGATCTCGCCGTCCGCGCGATGGGCGTGCCTTCCATGGAAGCGCATTCCTACATTCGCTCTGCCGAGGAGCTGCAGGCTTTGATTGACCAGGCCCGCGAGCGCGGGGTCCTCCAGGCGGGTGAGCAAACTCTGATGCAGCGCGTCATCGAATTGCGCGAAGTGCCCGTAAAAAAAATCATGGTCCCGCGTCCCGACGTTCATGCGCTACCCGTCACTGCCTCTCTTGAGGAAGCGCTCCGGCTTTTCACCACCACGCAGCGCTCCCGCCTTCCCATTTACGAAGGCAGCCTCGACCACGTCCTCGGCTTTCTTCACGTAAAAGATTTAATGTGGGCTCTTGCCGATCGCCTTCGCCGCGCGGGCCGGGGATTGCCCGGCGCCGATTTTCATTTGCGCTCCATGCTCCGCGAAGCGCTGATCGTTCCCGAAACCAAGCCAGCCAGCGAATTGCTGGTCGAATTTCGCACTCGCCGTGTGGGCTTGGCCATGGTCGTGGACGAATTCGGCAGCATCCTCGGCATGGTCACGCTCGAAGATATCCTGGAGGAAATGGTCGGCGAGATTCATGATGAATTTGACGTCGTCCGGCTGCCGCAAAAACTGCCCGATGGCTCGCTGATTTTCGACGCGTCACTGAAGGTCCGGGATCTCGATTCGCAATTTGGCATTGTGCTGCCCGACGATACCGGCTACGAAACCGTGGGCGGCTTTGTGCTGGCCCATCTCGGTTTCATTCCGCGGGGTGGGGAATCCTTTGAAGAGGCTGGCTATCGCATTACCGTCGTCGAAATGGACCACCGCCGTGTCTCGCGCGTCCGCATCCTGCGGCAGGACGATGCGGCTCCTGCAATGCCTTCGTCTCCCTTGTCCGATTCTTCCTCCGCCTCTGTCCGCGCTTCCCGCGCGGATTCCGAAGCCCAATCGCCAGCGCCATCAGGCACGAGAGGCAAGTCTGGCGCCGATTGGGGAGCGAAATCCTGATGCGATTCATCGCTCGCCGCGTTCTCTCCACCATTCCAGCGCTGTGGTTGATTCTCACCATGGTTTTTCTGCTGGTACACATTGTTCCCGGCGATCCTGTTCAGCAGATGCTGGGCGAAAGCGCGCGCCCCGCCGATGTCATCCGCGTGAGACATGCCCTGGGACTGGACCGCCCTCTCCTCGCCCAATATGGCGATTATCTGGCCCATACTTTGCGCGGCAATCTCGGCACTTCTTTCCGCTTCCATGCCCCTGTCGAACGCATCGTCGCACTGCATTTGCCTGCCACGCTGGAGTTGGCTTTCGCCGGTCTCTGCGTTTGTATCGGGATCGCTTTGCCCGCTGGATTGCTCGCGGCGCATCGCCCCGGCAGCGTCACCGATCACACCGTCTCCGTTCTGACTTTATTCGGCCTCTCCGTTCCCAATTTCGCGCTCGGCCCCCTGCTGATTTTGATCTTTTCCGTCTCGCTGGGATGGCTTCCCGTTTCCGGTCGCGGCGGCTTTACCCACATCATTCTCCCAGCGTTCACCCTGGGCGCCGCGCTGGCAGCGATTCTTACCCGCATGGTTCGCGCCACGGTAATGGAGGAACTGGCCAGCGACTACGTCCGCACCGCCCGCGCCAAGGGTCTTTCCGAAGCCGCTGTACTGATTCGCCATGCCTTGCGCAACAGTCTGATCCCGATTCTTACGATCCTCGGCCTCCAGTTGGGGACGCTCCTTGCTGGCGCCATCGTCACCGAAACAATTTTCTCGTGGCCGGGAATCGGCCGCCTCGCCGTACAGGCCATTGATGCGCGCGATTATCCGCTCTTGCAGGGCTGCATTCTGGTTACCACTCTGTGCTATGTGTTGGTGAACTTGCTCACCGATTTGCTCTACGCCGCTGCCGATCCGCGCGTTCGCTTGTCATGAAGCCGTCACGGGCGAAAGCTGGCCTTGCGCCGATGAAAACAGATCCCGCATATGCGAAGGCCGATCTCGCGTGAAAGGGCTGCGCGAGTTTTTTCGTCACAGCCCGTGGGGACGCGTGGGCTTCGCGCTCTCGGCGTTCCTTGTCTTTGTCGCAATCGCCGCGCCTCTGATTGCTCCCTATGATCCCGCATCACAGGATTTGCCAATGCGCCTCACTGGGCCCAGTTTCGTTCATTGGATGGGCATGGACGAACTTGGCCGCGACGTTCTCTCGCGAGTTATTTTCGGGGCGCGCGTCTCGGTGTTTGTCAGCTTTTCGGTGGTGCTGGGCAGCGGACTGATTGGCGTGGGAATCGGTTCGCTGATAGGCTACATTGGCGGACGGCTGGATGGCGTCGTCAATATTCTCATTCTCAATGCCTTTCTTGCCTTTCCGGGGATTTTGCTGGCCATTGCGCTGGCGGCGTTTCTAGGGCCGGGCATCGGCAAAGTTATCATCGCACTTATTGTCACTGGGTGGGCGGGCTATGCGCGCCTCGCTCGGGCCCAATTGCTGAAAGTCCGCGAACTGGATTACATCGCCGCGGCTCGCGCGTTGGGCGCTTCAGGCGGGCGCATTCTGTTCCGCCACGTCCTGCCCAATATCCTCCCCGCGATTCTAGTGCAGGCCACCACCGCTCTCGCTGGTGCGATTCTTGCCGAATCTACTCTCAGCTTTCTGGGACTGGGAGTCCTCGCGCCCATGCCCAGTTGGGGAGGCATGTTGAACGACGCGCGCAGCCACATCTTCGATGCCCCCCATCTCGCCATTTTCCCCGCCCTCGCTGTTGCTTTGGCCGTGCTTGCCTTTAACCTGCTCGGTGACGCTCTCCGCGACTGGCTTGATCCTCGCCTACGCTCCGAACTTATGGTGCTGAATATTTTGAGGTAGCGCGGCCTTGGGGGAAGGCGCCCTCAATGTCACGTTTCTTGTCCAACCAAATTCCGCGGACTTTCCGCGCGCCAGGTCACTTCCCGCTTTGCCGTTGCATAACAGCTCGACCAAGTATATGTTACTGCGCGGCGGAATTTTCTAGTTCGAATTAGCGATTTAGCGCTGAACAAATAAACTCGGCCCACGAGGCGTAATCTTCACTGACATGGCGGCATCCCACCGAAACTGGACGGCCTTCAACGGGCACAGGTTCTTTTTCCTTTTCCTTTACCTGATGGCGTCTCTTGTATTTTATCCCTTCGTGCGCGAGGGCACAGTCGGCTATTTCATCTTTCGCGTGGCGGGGAGCGCCGGCATTTTACTTACCGTTTATGTAATCAGCATGCGGCGCACGATCCTGATCGCGGCGCTGTTGCTGGCCATCCCGGCCCTGTTTGAGCGCATGGTTCCTCTTCGGGTGGATGTAATGGGTGTACGCTTCCTGCCGCTTTTCAATACTGCCCTAAGCTTCGCTTTCGACGTGCTTGTGGTGGTTATCATCTTCCGCCGCGTTTTCACGAAGGAGGAGCCTAAATCGGAGACCATCTTCGGAGCGCTGTGCATCTATCTGCTGGTGGGATTCAGCTTTGCCAGCGCGTATGGAATGGTGGCTGCGCTTCAGCACGGGGCCTTCTACCTTAATCCGCTGAGCAATTTGCACACCGTTCCCGAACGGTTCGACTTCGTTTATTACAGCTTCGCGATCATAACCTCGCTTGGCGCGGCGGGCATGGTCCCTGTTTCCCCTCAGGCGCGCTCCCTGTCGGTTATCGAGGCTATTCTCGGGATTCTCTATCTGGCGGTATTGATCTCCAGGCTGGTCAGCGCCTACAAGCGTCAGGCATAGCGCCATCCCTCTATTGCGTCGGAGCTGAATTGGACGTCCGTGGGTTTGGCGGCATTGACGTCGCTGACGGTGAATTGGCAGGCGGGAGCAAATGGCGCGCAGCGAGATCCTGAATAATGGCCTCGGCCGCGACTTCATGCCCAAGCGGCGCGAAGTGTGTCTCGCACGTGTATGAAAAGTAGGGGAATTGCAGATGATGGCTGTCGCGGTAGGCCTGCATATACGGCGCCATAAAATCAATCGGAATATTGTCCCGCTTGGAAATATCCTGTAACCCCCGCTGCACTGTAGCAGGATCAAGGTTCGGCGGAATCGTCCCCATACTCTTCTCGAATCGTTCGCGCCAGTCCGGCGCAATATCGCTGAAGGACGGATGCTTGATCACGACGAACTTCGCCCCATCCCCCGCCACCGCGTCCTGCATCAGTTTGAGCACCCTTTCGGTCACAGTCCAGGCATTGGACCATTCCGGGTCCTCTGGCGTAGCGTAAACCTGCCACTCCAGCGGCAGGCCCTGCCACTTGCTGTTTCCGATATTGATGCGCTCCGCGGCGTGTTCTATGTAGTAAGTGAGGAGAAAATGTCTTTCGAGGAATGACCCTACCGGCCACAGCGCGTCGCGCTGCACCGGCTGGAAGACTAGCCCGCCATTCGGCCCCAGATTGTAGTAGGGCGCATACCATGTGCGAATTCCATAGGCCTTTGGCTGTATCGTGGACGAGTTGTTCATGATGTCGTTGTCCACGAACATGAGCACAACAAGGTCCGGATGAAACTGCCTTACTTTCTCCTTATAGAGCAACAGTTCCTGCGTTGTCCCGATTCCCTCAATTCCAAAGGAAAGCACTTCATTGTTCTTCCGGCCGCTCGCGGCCAGCAATTCCTCCATCTTTATATTCATGACCTGGCCGGGTTGAACCTGCGCCGCTTCCACCACCGAGTCTCCNNGGTGACTACCAGCCCTTGGAAGCAACCGCGTGAATGATTGACCCTGACACTGGGAATCAATGATTCGCCGAGCACGGGATCGTATTGCCGGAATGGCGCGCTGCGGAAGGAGGGAACGAAGACTACGAATACTCGCAGTGCGATTTCAGCAACGATGGCCAGCGCAAGCAGGACAACAACCGTGGAAATAGCGCCGTAGAGTAGCTTCTTCCAGACCGGAAGGGAAGGCTCGATAGGCGTATCTGCAATCTGCGCCATGCTTGTTACACTTCCCAACCGATCAAGCGCATCAGCTCCACAGCGTTGCTCTTTTCCACAATTCCTTCCCGCAGCTTGTAGTCGAAACGCATTATGCCGCCTTCCATGTAGTCCTGAAAATGCAAATTACGCAATGCGGCTTGCAATGCCCCGGGCAATGACCCGTGCAGCGGAGTGGTTCCTGCCGCGCCAATTTCCGTCAACGCCAGGTCGTGGGTGGTCACGATTCCAACGGCCCCGTGCTTCAGCAAGCCGCCAATCAGAGCCTCCGCGCCAATCAGGCGGTCTGCGGAGTTCGTCCCTTCCAATAGTTCATCGAAAAGGAAGAGTACCGGCGGTTTCTCTTTGGCCAGGGTAACGACTTCGCGGATGCGCAGAATCTCCGTGTAAAAGTTTGAGCGGCCTTCCTGCAGCGAATCCGCGCTGCGAATCCGCGTTCCGACAGTGAGGAGTGTCATTCTCAGCGACGTGCCCCGGATGGGCGCGCCGGCTACGGCCAGTACCGCATTGATCCCCACAGTCCGCAGGAGCGTGCTCTTGCCCGACATATTCGAGCCGCTGACCAACAGCAACTGAGTGTGTTTGTCCAACTGCACCGAGTTACGAATGCAGAGCCTACTGGCAATGAGGGGGTGCCCAAGTTCCTGGCCATCGAAAAGAGCCGTGCAATGGCGCGCCGAATCATCCCCTGCGAAATCACCCGCATTTAAGAACTTGGGGAACGGATCATCGGGATGCTCATAGGAATATCCAGCCAGCGAAAGCAGCGCCTCCATTTCCGCCGCCGCGTCAATCCACCCGCGAACTCGCCCGCCCCATTTTCGCCGCCAGGCCTCCGCCGCAAGGCCCGTTTGCGCGGTGTAAAGCAGGGGAAGGTCCAGCAGGTTCCCCAACATGCCGCCGCGCGCGTCAATCCAGTAAACAATGCGGGCCAGTCTCCGGACGGGCATCGATACAGGAAGGGGACTGCCTTGAAGAGTAGGTGCCAGTGCGTTTAATTTCGCAGACTGAAACCGCTCTTTTTCGAGCCGCTCCAGAATCTTCGCGAAAAGGGCCAGCCCATCGGCGTTGCACGCGACTCCGCTGCTTATCTCCTTGGCGCGTTTTTGCAGCCATTGGCGGAAAATGGCTTCGGGAATCAGGACGATGACTAGCGGCCAGAAATTGCGTGTGGCTAGAAAATCTCCCAGAGCAACGAGCGCGGCCATCGCGAAAAATGCGGCCATCAACCGAAGAGCGCTCAGAGCCCGCGGGTTCCCAGGCCAGCCCGCGCTGTTTTCCGCCCAGGTGATTAGCGCCTCCGGATCGAAACGCGACCGCAAAGTCTCACCGGCCACGGCCAGATGCTCGCGAAGGTCTAGTTTTTCCCGCAGTTCAGCGACCGATTCCTGGCGCCCGATAATCTCCGCTACCGGTGGGGCGGCGGAAAGCCACTGCGCCAGCCGGTTCTGGCCCATGGGCATCCGCGCCGTGCAAAGTAATTCGAACAAGCACCCGGTTCCGAAAATATCCAGGTCATCGGCATAAGGATGTTTCGGATCGCGGAATCGCTCCCCGGATTCGCCTGTGCCCGACCAGCGATCGTTCATTCGCCCCATGCCCCTGCGATAGAACTCCGCCGCAAGATTGGCGCGTGCCCGCACGCGCAATACGCGCTCGTGATAAACAACCAGCGCCGCATACATTGCAGCGGGAACCACCAGCCAATACGCTGGGAATAAACTCCTGCCCAGCGCCATCCACGCCATCGCCAGGCCCGCCGCCACTACGGCTAATTTCGCATTTCCCGCCCGGAAGTGAAGCCGTTCCTTCGCCGCCACCGTTTCCGCGCGGTTTTCCAGCCGCCGGGAATACTCCGCGCGCGGATCCGCGTCCGCCTCAGGCACGCTCGTCCCTGGTTTTTGGCGTCGGCCCAATGCCTAAAATTACTTTGCTTCCCGGTCCCGCGCTCAGCATCTCCGCCGCGTCGCCTCCGTGGACCGCAAGTTCCAGATAGCCGCTCGACCCAAATATCGCCACTGCTTCGCCGGGACTACCTTCGGAAAAAGTGTTCACCAAATGGTGAATTTCGTGGTCTCCGATCCAGATCCGAAATGGAGCGTTGCCTTCGACAATTTCTTTCACATGATCAGGCGTAATGTCGGTCATCAGATTTCCAAAACGATCGCGGCGCAGGATCATTCCAGTCACCGTATCGCCCTTTCGCTCGACCTTGGGCAGATTTAGGCGGACGAAATCGGTAATCGGCTCGCCGAAATCGGCGGGCTGGCCCGTTTTGCCCAGCCATGCAGCCACCGTGCTGAAAATATCGCGCCCGTGGAACGTTCGGCTGACTGGCGTAAGAAAGTAGTGATCGGCGGTAACGTGCCAGACCTTTAACTCTTTGGCCTGCTCGTAAATCAGTGTCAGCACGCCGTTATCCGGCGCGATAAAGAATTGCCCGTCGGCCTCCGCCAGGATTGGGCGCCGTCCCGTGCCCACGCCAGGGTCTACCACCACCACGTGGATCGTCCCCGTCGCATAAAACGGAGCCGCGCCCGCAATGGTCAGGGCCGCCTCCCGCAGGTCGAAGGGCGGCACGTCATGGGTAATATCAATTACTTTTGCATCCGGCAATATCTTCAAAATCACGCCCTTCATAGCCCCAACGAAATGGCCTGAGTATCCAAAATCAGTAGTCAGGGTGATAACCGGGTTTGACATATAGTGTTCGGTTCCTTCACGCCAATATAATGGCGCTGGGGCTATTGCCATGCTAACCTCAAATACATGCCGAAGGTGAATTTACGGGAAAAGCTCGCCTTATTCAGCGAATATTGGCAGCCCAAAATCGTGGGCGAACTCAACGGCCAGTTGGTAAAATTGGTGAAATTCAACGGCCCATTTGTGTGGCATCATCATGACAATGAGGACGAGCTGTTCTTTGTCATAACGGGCCGCTTCAGGATGGAATTTCGCGACCATTTCGTCTGGATGGAACAGGGTGATTTCCTTATTGTTCCGCGCGGCGTAGAGCATCGCCCGGTGGCCGAAGAGGAAGCGCATGTAATGCTGTTTGAGCCGACCTCCACTTTGAATACCGGCAACGTCCGCAATGAGCGCACGGTCGAGGTTCTTGAACGAGTCTGAGAAAGTTCCATTTCGGAAGATTGCAACCGTGGTTATTGAGTCCAGTGTCTCGCTTCCGAAACTCACATCTAAGGTCACAACTCATGCGCGCCTATTTCGATCATAACGCCACCACACCGGTTGCTCCCGAAGTTCTCACGGCCATGCTGCCTTTCCTCGGCGCCGAATGTGGCAATGCCAGTTCCATTCACACGCCCGGCCAGCGCGCGCGCACGGCCGTTGAGGAGGCGCGCGAATCGGTAGCCGCGCTGATTGGCGTGCAGCCAGCTGAAATTGTTTTCACCAGCGGCGGTACCGAGTCCGACAACCTTGCGATTTTTGGCGCGGTCGCGGCGGCGCGCTGTCAGCGCGGGCCCGTTGCGAAATTGCACGTCATCACCACGCAAGTCGAGCATCACGCCGTCCTTCATTCTTGTCAGGAACTTCAACGCCAGGGCGTTGAGGTCACTTTTCTACCTGTCTCCGCCGACGCTATTGTTAACCCTGACGACATTCGCCGTTCGCTTCGTCCTGAAACCGTGCTCTTGAGCATCATGCACGCCAATAACGAGTTGGGTGCGATTCAGCCCCTCTCCGAAATTTCGCGCATCGCCGCCGAAGCTGGCGTGCCTTTTCACACGGATGCCGTCCAGTCCGTCGGCAAGCTGCCGGTTAATGTCGGACCTGTTTCCGGTAACTCGGCGAGTGAGGTTCGCCCCGCTTTTCTTTCGCTTTCCGCTCATAAAATTTACGGTCCCAAAGGCGTTGGAGCGCTATTTATCCGTTCTGGAACGCCGCTCGATCCCATCGCCTTTGGCGGGCATCACGAACGCGACCGCCGGCCCGGCACCGAAAACGTTCCGGGGATTGCCGGCTTCGGCAAGGCCGCGCAGCTTGCCTTGCAGCGCCAGGTGTCTGATGCCGCGCGCATTGGAGCGTTGCGAGATCGCTTCGAGCGGGAATTGCTCGCCCGCATTCCCGATTGCCGGGTGAATGGTGGCCGCGCGCATCGCGTCTGCAATACCACCAATCTGGTGTTTCGCTTTGCCGAAGGGGAATCGCTGGTTATTGCCCTAGACTTGCAGGGCATCGCCTGCGCCACCGGCGCGGCTTGTTCCTCGGGAGCGATTGAGCCATCGCATGTCCTTCTGGCCATTGGTCTGAGCCGCGAAGACGCTCGCTCCAGCCTTCGCTTTAGCTTTGGGCGCGCCACCACTGACGCCGAAATTGATTATGCTCTGGACGTAATTCCCGCTGTGGTCGCGCGGCTTCGTAGACTTTCACCCATTTACTCGGATGCGATGGGCCGTTCACCAAAAGTCGGCGCGCAAATGATCGCGGAAAGCGCCGCCGCGCCCTCATCCGTTAATATTGCTCACGAAGTCGCCCACTATGACTAGCGTTCTGACGCCGTCCATCTCCGTCTGCAACCTGGACTCGGAAAGCCGGATAATGCGGACCGAATCAGGCCACCAGGAAACATGCGCAACCGCGGAGGCTGGAATCCTCACTGCTGTGGCCATGAGTGGCGGCGTGGATAGCTCCGTCGTCGCCGCTCTTCTTCGCGAGCGCGGAGGCGCTGTTGTCGGTCTCACCATGCAGCTGTGGAATCAGCGCCGCTTGCCGGAACTGAGGGGATCGCCAGACGAAAAAAACATCGGCGCGTCAGTTGATGCGCTAGGGACCGGACCGGCGGGCAAATCGCCGAAAACTTCCGGCGGTCATCGCTGCTGCTCGCTCGATGATGTCTATGACGCGCGGCGCGTCGCCCAGCATCTCGGTTTTCCTTACTACGTCGTCAATTACGAGCAGGAATTTGAGGATGCGGTAATCCGCCCGTTTGTTAGCGATTACCTTCGCGGACGCACCCCCATCCCTTGCACCCTGTGCAACAACCATTTGAAGTTCGACCGCCTCGTCTCCACCGCCCGCCAGATTGGTGCCGGTCGCCTCGCCACCGGCCATTACGCGCGCATTCGTCACAGCGCTCCGTCGGGGCGCCATGAGCTGCTTCGCGCTGTGGATTCGTCCAAGGACCAGACTTATTTTCTCTTCGGATTAACCCAGGATCAGCTCGCCTGTTCTGAATTTCCGCTCGGCGAAATGAGCAAGGAGGAGGTTCGGGATATCGCGCGGCGTTCTGGCCTGCCCGTCGCCGAAAAGCCTGAGAGCCAGGAGATCTGTTTCGTCGCCGATGGCAATTATGTGCGCTTCATTCAGGCTTATGTCGCAGAGCAGGGAATTAGCAATGCCAACGCTCCGGCTTATGAGGTTGTTGGTGCATCTCGCGATTGTAGCGGCGAAATTGTGAATGCATCCGGCGAAGTTTTGGGCCGCCACGCCGGCCTCCAAAATTTCACGGTTGGTCAGCGCAAAGGACTGGGACTTTCCGCGGGTCGCCCGCTTTACGTCCTCGAACTTGATCCCGCCACCAATCGCGTTATTGTCGGCGATGGCAGTGAACTTGAGTCCTGCGAGTGTGTCGTCGCAAACGTGAACTGGATTTCCATTGTAGCGTCCGCCATGCCTAACGAGCCGG
>PKXT01000106.1 GCA_003133505.1 Acidobacteriota bacterium | reverse complement strand
GCGGACCCGCGCGCCCAATGCCATTAGGGCGGGGGCTGTATCTGTGGATGAGACAGCCACGCACTTGGGGCTGCCGGTCGCAACCCAGCAAGTGTCCCCATCTTTCTTCAGGCAGAAGTTAATGGCTTTTCGCCATTCATAACTTTGATCGTAATAATTGCATCGCGTGTCGAGGCACAGATTGCCACCCAGCGTTGCCATGTTGCGAATCTGGGGAGTAGCAATCTGCGAGGCCGCCTGCCACAGCGCTGCACAGTGGCCTCGGAGGCGGGCGTCATTGACTATCTCCGAAACCTGGAGGACGGCACCCATCCGCAGGACGTCCCCGTCCCATTTCATCTTCCCGATGCCCGCCACCTGACGCAATCCGATTAACGTTCGCGGAGTTTGTTGCCGCCGTTTCATGTTGGGCAGCAGATCCGTGCCACCCGCCAAAAGCATCGCATTGGTTCCCTCGCCGTCTAACATGAGCGCTGCCTCCGCCACAGTTCGGGGGGCGCGGTATTCGAAAAGAGGCAATCGCATCATTTGCTGAATACCTTCTCTTTCAAGGAGGCTGCCTGCCGCCGGACGTCATTAATCGCACGGCCATCCCCACCTTCCCAGGGAGGAGGAATCAGCAAAGATTCTGGCCAGTTCACATTTGGAAAATGGTCGGGACCAAATCGCGGATTCATTCCGGCTTTTTTGGCTGCCAGTGCTTTCAGTACTTTTTCTGGCGTGACCGGAATTTCGTCAATCCGAACCCCTACCGCGTCGTATACCGCATTAGCCACCGCTGGCGGAATGGGTAACAAGGGCCCTTGCCCCACCTCCTTGGCACCGTAAGGTCCGCGCGGATCGGGCGTTTCGATAAACTCGGTGATGACTTCCGGCATGTCCATTGACGTGGGACTTTTGTATTCGAGAATCGAGGGAAATTTGTGAACGAGAGCGTGTGATAGCCGCTTAGGAAGCCGCCGGAACGTCTGCTCTTCCATCAAGGCCTCGCCCAAACCCATGTAAACGCAACCCTCCACTTGGCCCCGCGCCAGCGTCGGATTGAGCGCGCGGCCAATATCATGCGCAATCCAAATCTTTGAGACGGACACCCATCCTGTGATCGCACTCACTTCCACCTCAACTACCGCAGCGGTGTACGAATATGTTGGGGAAGGGCCTACTCCGCCCCCCTTGTAGCGCGCCGGAGATTTTGGCGGAGTGTAGGAGNNCTCCCGAACATCGCCTCGGCCAGGCAAATCGCTTCGTGGAATGCGACGCGCTTTTCCGGCTCCGTGGAGTCGAACACGAATCCACCCGCAAAACATATTTGCCCCGGTACCACGCCAAAATGGTGCGCAACCGCCTGCGAAATCATGTCGCGAGCTTTGTTGGCGGCTTGCAAAGCGGCATTGCCGGCCATAAGAGTTACTCGACTGGAATAAGATCCCAAATCCACCGGGCCNNCCGAATGTCGAACGGCTGAATCCCAAATGTCTCTGCTACAAGGGCCGCCAGCATGTCGTCCGATCCTTGCCCAATCTCGCTGGTGCCGGAAAAAACGGTGACGCCGCCCCCGCGGTCCAACTTGAGTTGAATTGCGGAGTGGGGCATCGCATTCCAATAAATAGGCAAGCCCGCCCCCGTCAAATATGCCGAACACGCTAGACCGATTCCGCGCCCCTCCGGCAGTTTGCGGAACTTTTCCTTCCNNTCAACGGTGCTCAATTGAAAAAAATTGGCGGTGACCGCATTAGAGGATTCCACAATATGCAGCCGCAGATCCGCGGGATCTTTCTTTAGTCTCTCGGCAATTTTATCAAGCTGAACTTCCTGCCCAAATCGCGGCTGCACCGTACCATGGCCGCGCTTCGGTCCGCATGGCGGCTTATTAGTGAATACACGACATCCTTGAAATTTATATCGCGGCACGTGATACGTGGTGGTTTGCAGCGCGCCGGTGTAAAACGTGCTGGCCACCCCATAAGAACCATAGGCCCCGCCGTCTATTAGAGTTTGGAGATGCATTCCGGTAATGGTGCCGTCCCTCTTTACCCCGGTCTTGAACTTCATCAGTACTGGATGGCGGCCGCGGTGGCAGTAAAATACTTCTTCGCGAGTCAGGCAGATTTTGACAGGACGGTCCAGCAGCAGAGCGGCTTTGGAAACCACAATTTCGTGATTGAACGGATCGCTTTTTCCGCCAAAGCCGCCGCCGTTAGGTGAGGCAATCACCCGTATATGCGCGGCCGGCATCTGGAGCACTTTGGCGAGCGCGCGATGCAGGTAATGTGGCGTCTGCGTGCTTGACCAAATTGTCAGCTTCCCATCGGGATCCTTGATAGCTACAGAAGCGTGTTGCTCAATGGGCAAGTGCGTGTTGCCTTGGAAGAAAAAAATATCCTCGAAAACCTCATCAGCCTCCCGAAATCCATCCTCGACATTGCCGAATTCCAGGGCTACGCGCTTGTGCACATTCCCTTCTTCGCCGTAATCGTGAATGCGCGGTTCGCTAACAGCCAAACCCTCTTCGGGGTCCGCAATTGTGGTCAGGATTTCGTACTCAACGTCAATCAGATCGAGCGCGTCGAATGCCGTTAGCTCTTCTCGTGCAATCACCGCCGCCACCGGATCACCCACGTGTCGCACATGATCGAGACAGAGCGCCTGTTCGTCTTCGCTGACCGGAATAATTCCGTATTCGATGGGGAGATCGCTGCCGGTAAGGACTAGATACACTCCTGGATGAGCTTTCGCGCGGGACACGTCGATCTTTCGAATACGCGCGTGAGGATGTGGCGAGCGCAACAGTTTGCAATAAGCCATTCGAGGGAGAAAAATGTCGTCCGCAAATCGCGTCTGGCCGGTTACTTTGGCACGCGCGTCCACTCGCCGCCGAGGAATCCCGATTACCCTCGGTTTTTGCGCAGCGTTATCCACTTCCCGCACCGGGCTTTCAACCAATTCTTCTGAGACGCACCCAGTTGTTCCCTTAGATTCCGGCATGTTGTTCACCAGCGGTGGATTCGTTTTCTGGATTGCATGAGTTGCCAATTTGCAGAATTGCCGCCTCCACGGCTTCGAATATCTGCAAATAGCCGGTGCAGCGGCATAGATTTCCGGAAATCGCTTCTCGAATTTGTGCGCGACTGGGATGTGGGTTCTCTGCCAACAACGCTTTCGCGGTAACTAGAATTCCAGGAGTGCAATAACCACATTGCGCCGCTCCCAGGTCCGCAAACGCCTCCTGCAATGGATGGAGCTTCCCGTCGGCGGCCAAGCCTTCCACCGTTTCGATTTCCTGGCCATTGCACTCAAGAGCCAGCACCAAACACGAAAGAACCGGCTTGCCATTCACCAACACCGCACACGCACCGCACTCACCCAGCTCGCAGCCATGCTTCGTGCCGGTGTGGCCCAGATCTTCGCGCAAAACTTCCAGCAGCGTTTTGTAGGGCGCGAAAAAGACATCCGTTTCTTCGCCATTCAACGCTAGCCTGATATGTTCCGTCTTCCTTGATTCAACCGATAAGGTAACGAGCATGTGTAACTCCGGCAATTCGTCAGAGCATTCGCATCGCTTAATCTCTGGTACCAGCCCTGTTTCGACGGATGGAGCCTGGTGCCAAATTCGAGGCTTCGACCGCGGTAAGCCCTCGAATCAAATATCGCGTGAATTCCTGCGCGACTTCGCCTGTATTCAAGGCCCCATCGGGGTGAAACCATCGCACGGTCCAGTTTAACGCCCCCAGAATGGAGCGCGTGACTAACGACGCATTACAGGGAACAAATTCGCCAGAGCGCACGCCGGCTTCGATCAAGCTGCGAACGCCCCTTTCGTAAAGGTCCCGTTTCGATACGAGCCGCCGTTGCAAACCCGGGGGCAGCCCGTTCGTTTGCAGATGCGCCACAGAACCTTCCACATCGTCAAGCACGCAACGCAGATGCGATTCGATTACCATCCGCATCTTCGCTGCCGCGCATGCTCCAGACCGCCGGGCCCTTGTCAGCGCGCCGAGCATTCTTTCCAACGCGCTTTCCTGACAGAAAAAAAGAAGTTCCTGTTTGCCCGCGAAATAATTGTAAAGATTGGCCGGCGAAATATCAGCCGCCGCCGCAATATCACGCATTCCGGTTTCCGCAAACCCGCGGATTCCAAATGTTCTTCCCGCCACACGTACGATCTCCAGGCGACGGACATCGCGCCGACGTACAATCCTCGGGCTGCTCCTGGAGCACGACCGGCCATCCAAGACCGCAAGCCTCTGCACAACTCCGGATTTTGGCAAACGCCGCATGTGGTTCTCGTTAATTTTGATTTTAGCTTGTGTTTGCCCCGGCGAAGCTCGCGCCGAAAAGCTCTTCGATTTTCGCAGACTTGCAGGCAAACATCCACCAATAAATGAACCGCAGTTCGTAAAATAGAACAGGTGTTCACTCCCGGGCAATAGTGCCATCCTCGGACCGGCACAGGGGAAGCGATAACTTTGATTGGTGGGGAGAAACCGGCAACGCGCAAAAACTGGCCAGGTGCGACGCGGAGCTACGCTACTTGCATTTATTGCGGTTCAATTTCAGCGTGAGGTCAACATCCGTGCGAGTGTCGAAACTGGAAACCGTACGCGAATCCGAGCACATCTTGGGGCCCTGAGCGTTTATTTGATAATCGGCATTTGGGTCAAGACCTGTAAACCGGAATAGCCCGCTATCGTCGGAAATTCTGGTGTTTACGTCCGATGTTCGCAGGTTTTTCAAGTATACGACGCACGATTTCACCGGTGCCTCGCTGCTATCCACCACCGTTCCATGAATTGTTCGGAGAAGATTCTTGCCATTCTGGGCGAAGACGTTACTTCCCGTAAGGCTGGCAAGCATCACAACCGCCGCAAGAAAACACGCAAGAACAGCGGGGCGTGTTGTTAACTGGCAAGCAGGTCTGGAGAAAAGATGGAACCGGCGGCTATTCATCTGATCCGCTCATCATTCATACTTGGGATCTTCGGTCAATCCCCGGTCTTCGTCAATCTCCTTTTCGATTTCTTCGTCCTCGTCGTCTTCATCATCGTCTTCGTCATCTTCCTCGTCAATTTCTTCCTCATCATCCTCATCCTCATCATCGAGTTCGTCCTCATCGGAAACAACATCCAGATGAATAGGATGGGTTTGGACAACTTCCAGTTCCGCCTCGCATTCCGGGCAGCTTAGGAGTTCTCCTTCCTCGATTTCGGTTTCGTCTAAATCGATATCCGCGTCGCAATCAGGACACTTCACCACCGCAACATCCTCCTCGGGAAGATCACCGCCAGCCCGGTTATTATATAACGGTCTTGCCGGGCAATAACCCTTGGAGAAGTTGTGGATTCCAGCAGCCGCATATATCCGCCGCGCCCTATTGTTGGGGTTGGCGGGGNNGGCGGGGTCGTGATCGAAAATGGACGGGTTCTACTGATTCGCCGCGGCGCGCCGCCTCTTCAGGGCGAGTGGTCCATTCCAGGCGGTATTCTGGAGGTTGGTGAGTTGATCGCGGAAGGTGTCCAGCGCGAAATGCGGGAAGAAACTGGACTCGACGTTGGCGTGCTCGGATTGCTTGAGGTATTCGACCGAATCGTTCGCGATAACGACGGCCGCCCTATGTATCACTATGTAATCCTCGATTATCTCTGTGAAAGAATCCATGGGACGGCTCGCCCCGGGAGCGACGCGGTGGATATCGCGTGGGCTGGGTCTGACCAACTCGCCGAGTTCCGACTTATCGAAGCTGCCACCCGCGTCGTGCGAAATGCGTTTAAGGCCTTGCAACGGGGCACCGCTCCGGCATTCTAATAGAACTTGCCCGGCGCGATTTAGCTCTTATGATGTTACTCGGTCCGTTGTGACGGTTAGGTGGGCTGTTGCTCGGTTCCTAGACTGCTTGGGCTTCGGGCACGCGTCCAAAGCGCCTTTCACGCATATAAAATTCCCGAACTGCCGCGGCCAAATCAGCGGCGCCGAACTCGGGCCACATGCGGGGCAAGAAAATCAGCTCGGCGTAGGCACATTCCCACAAAAGAAAATCACTCAATCGCTGTTCCCCGCCGGTGCGAATCAATAAATCCACGTCCGGTGAGCTGCTGCCACTCTCTGTTACCTGACCCAGCCGCCGCGAAAATTCCCGCTCGGTTACCTCGGGACTGGAAATCATCCAGCATGCCGCCCTAAGCATGCTGTCGCGGGCCGAATAATCTACCGCCAGGCGCACATCCAATTTCCGGCCGCTTGCTGTGCATTCCTCCACCAGGTTGATCGCATCCAGTAACGGCTGGCCGATGCGGTCGCGTCTACCAATCACGCGCATGCGAATGTCTCTGTCCGCGCAACGCGGTGCTTCGCTTTCCAGAAACTCCCGCACCAACTGCAACAACGCAGCCACTTCACTTCGGGGGCGGTTCCAGTTGTCCGACGAAAATGCAAACAGCGTCAACGTTCTGATGCCAAGTCCTGAAGCGGCTTGAATAGTCCGCCGAGCCGCCTCCGATCCAGCGCGATGGCCCGCCGACCGCGGTAGCCCCCGTGCGGCCGCCCACCTCCCATTGCCGTCCATCAAAATCGCCGCGTGCAACCCATCAGTGGCGCGAAATTCTAAAGTACTTTTCTGCATAAAGCCTCGGTGCAAAATTTTTTACGATTCCCGCGTCGCTTGAATGAGTGCTTCCATGTGATTCAAGTACCGCTCCAATGCTCGCCGCCCCGTCGCCGTTAGCCGGTATTCTGTTCGTGGCACGCGATTAAAAAATTCCTTGGTGCACGCGACGTATCCCGCTTCCTCCAGCTTCCGGGCGTGGACGCTCAAGTTCCCATCGCTCATTCGCAGCAGTTCTTTCAGTTCCTTGAAGGTCAGCAATTCGTTCACGGCCAGTGCGCTTACAATCGAAAGCCGCATCCGTTCATGGATCAGCCGGTCCAGCTGATCGAGAGGCCTTCTGGCTACTCTGTCACGCGCCGGGGAAATTCCGGCCTGAATCGCTTCCACTCCTTTCGATTTGCGTAACGCTCCTATCTTAGCCACCATATTTCCTCGCTATCACTGAGCCGAAAATGACGTGCAGGCCGCCGAAGCCGGCCGCCAGCATCACGTTTCCCCAATATGACGGAATAAAAAGTGTGACCGCCCCCAGCACCATGAAGCACAAGCCCATTAACGGCACCACTCGTATCGAAAACGCCCCAGCAGTAGCCACTCCAGTGCCATATAACAGCAGCCACATTCCCGGTATCGCGGTGATAGACCCACCGGTGAAAAGGACTATGGTCAGCAAGGCTCCCGAAAAAATCGCCGGCAGAAAACTTAGCACGAACTTTCGTCCGGGACCGGTCAGTAAGGGCACCCCCGCAACGCGAGCTTTGCCCAGTGCTGTCCATCCAGCCAGGGCCATCGCTATCGCGGCCTCGGCCAGCCACGTCAACAGCCAAGCGCCGGGCGTCTTCCGCGAATTGGCTACCGCCGCCGCGCCAAGGGCGGTAATGCCCAATACGATGCCGCCCCATCCGGGGACGGCGGTAAATGACGTTGCGCGCTCCATCGTCTCGCGTATAAAGCGAAGATTTTCCTGAGCGTGCTGATCCAGGCGTAAGGGTGGGTGAGATGGGTTTTGGGTGAAGGGAACGGGGTTGTTATGAGTCATGCTGGGCTCCGACCCACATTGTGTTACCGAATTTGCAAAGTGTCAAGTACTTTACATTGCAAAGCTAACTGACACCGGGAATCCGAGTGGGGTAACGGCCGGCCAACTGGTTCCAGCGAATGACGAATAAATCCATGAACATTCGCAGACTATCGCGTACGACATGTACTTTTGTCGCCGGATCGTCCGCCCAGCGAACGGGGATTTCCGCGATTCGTAATCCGTGCCGCTCTGCCAGAAAGAGGACTTCCGGGTCAAATCCGAATCCTTCCACGCGTTGTTGCTCGAAAATCCGCCTGCAACGTTCGCGGCGGAAAGCCTTGAATCCGCACTGGGTGTCGGAGAAGGGCAGGCGGGTCATGATTCGCACAATGAAATTAAAAATCATGCCTGCTCGCTCGCGCATTTCGGATTGATGCACCTCGATCAAACCGCGATTCATGGCTCGCGAGCCAATGGCCACGTCAAATTCGGCCAGGGCTTCCAACAGCTTTTTGGCCTCGTCGATCGGCGATGATAAGTCTGCATCCGTGAAAAGCGCCACGCGTCCGCGGGCCGCCAGCATCCCGCGCCGCACGCTGAACCCCTTGCCTCGATTTCGCTCGTTTCGCAGTAGACGGCGCGATGGTTGACCGGCACGCCATTTTTCCGATGTTTCGGCCGTGCGATCTGTGGAACCATCGTCAACCACAATAACTTCCGCGCTGAAATTCTGCGCATCAAGGTAATCTTGAATTCGGGCCAATGTGCGGGGGAGGCGCGCCTCCTCATTGTAGGCGGGAATGATAATGGAGAGATCCGGCGGTTCGCCGGTCATCGCTCAGGTGCCATGGAAAAACCGTAACGCCCGATCAACGGCACAAATCGGCACGGACACAACGCCTGCTGGACATCGCCACCTGGGTACCGGATAACCTGCAATAGCTCCTGGGTGTCAATGCTTCCGACCGGAATGACCAGACGGCCCCCCTCCTTCAATTGTTCCAGTAATGGCGGCGGGATTGCCGGAACCGCCGCGGCCACGCTTATTGCGTCAAACAACGAGTCTTCCGGCCATCCTTCGGCGCCGTCCGCTTCAATAACGTGCACGTTCTCATATCCCAGGCTTTTCAGCCTTTCTTGTGCTTCCTCAGCGAGCTTCGTGTGCCACTCAATCGAGAAAACATCCTGCGCGAGATGCGACAGAATAGCCGTGTTATAGCCGGAGCCGGTGCCCACATCCAGCACGCGCTCTATGCCAGTAAGCTCCAACGCTGAAGCCATCACCGCAACTATCAGCGGCTGCGAGATGGTCTGCCCGTTGCCGATCGGCAGCGGCTTATCGGCATAGGCCATTTCGCGATCTTCGAGTGGGACGAATTCATGTCGCGGAACCTCACGCATGGCCGCAAGCACGCCACTTGAGGATATTCCCCGGCGGCGAACCTGCATCTCCACCATTTCCAGACGCTTTTCGCGAAACTTTTCATCCCCCGGCAGGTCTTCGTCCGGAATTTTTTCTAGCGGTAAATTACGAGCAGCCATATCTTGTCCCAGAATCACGCGGATTTTCTCTTTCGTTCCCAGGGGCGCATCTCGATAATTTCTTCTATTTGCGCCAGCGCGAAATCGATTTCCTGATCGCGATTATAGAAATGTGGTGACAGGCGAATTCCGGCCCCTGGACGGTAATCCACCAAGATGTTTCTGCCCACCAGTTCATACGCCACTTCCGCGGCATGGGGACATTCCACCGATACAGTACCTCCACGCTCCGCGGCATCGCGTGGCGTATTGACGCTCCATCCCCGCGCTAACGCACCCTGGATCAAGCGCTCCGTTTGCCGTTGTGATTTGGCGCGGATTTTATCGATCCCGGTGTCAGCAATAATCTCCAAACCCGGCTGGCATGCATAGAGTGCCGGAATATGTGGCGTGCCATTCAGAAAGCGGTAGGAATCTTCCCGCTGATCCACCGGCCCCACTTCAAATGCAAACGGGCGCTGATGGGCCAGCCATCCCGTTATGGCCGGCCTCAGCTTGGTGCGCAGATCAGGACGCACATATAGATACGCGACCCCGGGACCGCCGCACAGCCATTTCAGCACGCCTCCCACTGCAAAATCCGGCTTTAGTTCCTGCAGGTCAATCGGAATCGTGCCCGCGCCCTGAAAACAATCCAACACCACGTGGGCGCCCACNNCTTCGCTCTTGACCATCTTCACGTGTGCGCCGCGTCTGCGCTGTTCAAGATAAAAATAGACAACCGACGGGAATTCCCGGTCCACCATTACAATCTTATTCCGGCGCTTGCCGTAATCGAAGCAAGAGGAAATGATGGCCTGGGTCAGCGTTACGTTCTGGTGCAACGAAATCGAGCCGGGCTGCGCTCCGATCAGCGCCCCAATTTTGTCACCGACGGAAACAGCCATCTCCCACCAGCCTGCTTCCCAGGCCCGGATCCCCAGGTGGTTCCATGAGTCCGCATAATCGTGCAGGCTCTTATAAACACCCTTGGGCATGGCGCCCAGCGAGTTGCTGATTAAATATGTTGTTTCCCCGAGAATCGGAAATTCGGCCCGGCGTTTAAGCAACTGGTCCATGTGGAATCCCCTCTATGAATACCGCTGGCGGTTTGGCGCGTTCGCGCTACCTAAACCGCTTCTTAAATTTCACGTTCATGCTGTAAATGCCGTTAATGTCCCGCAACGCCACGATGGAAACGCGGGGATTGATGGCATATTCAATCTCTACAACTTGCTGCTGGTTTGACGTCGCGTTGCTGCTGTATGTGACCGTGAGATTATGCGTCACCTGCTGCTGCACCGTCACCCTAGCGGCGGTGTTCTGCTCGGTTGTGTTGCCGGCAAGAAATGGATCCACCCGGAACTGGCTGACGCCGAAAAGCTTTTCAATTCGTCCTCCGAGTTGGTTGGAAATGGCCGCCGATAGCAGCGCTGTCGCGCCGTAATTTTGTGATTGCCCGCTTGCGGACCGCAGCGCATTCCCCTGCCCGGTACTGCCAACGGCCAACAAGGCGACAATATCGCTGCTAGGCAGCGGAGGATCGGCCCGGTAAGCAATGGAAAGATGGCTCATCGGCCCCGCAAAATCCAGAGTGATGATGTATTGCTGAATTGTGGTTGTAGCTTCCAGGTTCATTACCGGGTCCAGGCGAAACGGATTGGCAAAATTTATATCGCCACGGCTGATTTCATATTTCGTTCCCTGGAAATTCACGCTGCCCGCTAGGACGTGGACGTTCCCCAGCAAGACCGGATGATCCCACGTCCCCCGCAACCGCTGCGCTCCTTCCACGTCAATTTGGCCCCCTGTCCACTCCATTCGCGCGCCGGGACTGGTCTGGGCGGCGATATCAAACTGCAGATTGCGAAGAAACAGCGACCCAGAGGATGTCGTACCAACCGACACGCCAGCGCCGGCCACCAGCAGCCCTGCAAGTCCGGAGTCAGAGGTCAGCAACAGCCGGTCGGCCGTTACGTTTCCGGAAAGCAGCGCGGCATCCGATGTGCCCGCTAGCCGGAGATCGGCACTCCCCAGCCAGCTTAGCCCGGCCGGATATCTTATTCGCACGTTAGTCGCCGTCATACTGACCTGAAAGCGCAATGGGCGCGCGGTATATGCCATAAAACCGCTCAATTGCAGAATTCCGCNNTTGCTGAATACCATCTGATGGCCATTGAAAACCAGCGCCCCGTTTACATGATTGAGGCCGACGGGAAACTCCCCGAATTGCGCGGAGGCATCCTGTAGGTTGATTTGCCCGGTAATTTCCGGCCTGTCCAGGGTTCCAGCTATGCTGGCCTTCATCTGCGCTGCTCCCCGCGTTTCCACCTGAGGGGCGAACGCTTGCACCAGACGAAGCTCGATCGCACCCTCCACCTGGATATTGAGTAACCGGTCACCCGAAAAATGCGCTTCACCGCCCACATGAAAATTCGAATTCGGACCGTGAAAATTTGCCTGCTCGATTCCTACCGTCTCGCCGCTATAAGTGAGGCGGACCGCTCCGGCGTTCTGAAGGTTCACCGATTCGTATTCGATAGAAAGACGTGAAATGATGGCCTCGATTTTCAACGAGCGCGGGTCGCGCAATCCACCGCTCAATACGAACGATCCATCCACGCTGCTGTGTCCAGTAACGGCTTGCAGGTGAAGCACCGACTCAATCAGCGGATCCAGGTCCGCTTTCCGCACCTCCACGCGCCCAGTTATCGGATATTCCCCGCCCAAGGTCACTCCAAGATCGCCGCGCAGTTCCCCGCTTACGGAGGAATCCACGATGCCGTGAAGCGTTTCGCCGTCCGAGGTCACCTGCGCATTTATATTTCCTTCTCGCTCCCCGCCAATGTTGAGCGATGAAATATGAACATAGCCGCTTCCAACCGGGGTGAGCAGCGCTCCGTGTCCTTCGGCTTGAAACTCCAGGCGCCCGGTCACCGCCGGCCGGTTCAAATGTTCAGGAACTAATTGGGCCAGAGCCAAACCTTTGCCTGTCACTGAAAAATTGACTGTTTTTTCTTGCAGCGCATAACACAGATGCCCGTCAATCTGGCCGCCGCCAGCCTGTATTAGTCCGTGGTTTATGCAAGCCTTTTCTGGCTCGACATCCAGGTGGCCCGCGAATTGATCGAATTGTACGCCGCGGGCCACAATGCTGTCGGCGCGAAACTCGCCGGTCAGAAATGGTTCGGCACGCGTGCCACCACCGTGGAATCGCCCTGAAAGTTGTGCGCTCACCGGGTAGGTCGTCCTGAAAATCTCCTGTAGTCCATCCACCGGTGTTTCTCTCAACAGAGCATCCAGCGACCAGGGGCTGTCATCCACAAAACCCCAGTCCCCGTCGAAGCTTAACGAAAGGTTCATCTCCGCGGAGGATCGGTCGCGCACCGCCGTCACATTAGTGAAGTGCAATCCGTCCGGCGAGTAAGTAAGGTCCCCGGCGAGGACGTCCCAATACAGCGCACCATATCGTGCCCCCGTTATGTTGACATGCCCCTTGAATTCCGGACCTGAGAGAGGTCCCGATATTTGGCCGATCCATTGCACCGCGCCCCCTATGGAAACTTTCTCCGAACCGGCGCCCCTCACCTTATCAATGAAGTCATCCCATTCCAGGAGGTTATGGGCGGAGACCTCCGTTTGCAGCCGCGAATTCTTCTTAGCCAAAGTGCCTTGGAATACTATCGTGCTGTCCGGGGTCCATATTTTGCTGGTCTTCAATGTCATGGTGTGATTGTCACCCACATAGTCGAAATGGACTTCCGCCGCCACCGGAATCTGGCCATCGCCTGCCGTCTTTACACCGGTCCACTTGGAATCTCCGCGCGTACGAAAATGTTCAAATGCGTTTTCCCATTCGTTCACCGAAGTCACCGCTATGCGTCCGTTCCAATGCAGGGGAGTTATGGGAAGTGATTTATTATTCACAGCGTTGATGGCCGCGGCCAGGCTGATTCCGGTCCCCGTGGTTTCTGTGTGAAAGCGCCATCCTGTAAACGTCAGGCGCATGCGGCCGGCGAGCGATCCCCCGAGCCCATAGGCTCCAAACTCCGGAAGCTCGACCCCATCCCGGGTCGCGCGAAAACGTCCCCAGCTTTGCAATCCGGCCGCGTGAAACCATTGGGTTCGAAAGATGAGCCCATAAGCCTGATAGTGCCCCTCCGCCAAAAACTGGCCGCTAAAGTAACTTCCTTCGCCGGTCCATTCCACCGTACCCAGCGGGACCCTAGGCAGGCGAAAAATTCGCGCCAGGTCCGTCAAATCGAGACGCGCGCGAGTATTAAATCGCCATACGGGATTCGCCAGGCTAGCCAGATCGCCGCGCAAGTGAATCTCCGATCGCCCCAAATCGGCTTGCATATCGTCCAACGAAAAGCCCTCGCGCCCAAGAGTGAAACGCGACTGTAAGCTGGCTTGGAATGGCACATCCTTGCCCCATGCAATTTCCGCGCTCTCCATTCCCAAATTTCCGGCGTAGGCGTCTTCGCCGCCCTTTACCTGGTAGGCCATTGCGAAGTGAAATTTATTCGCAATAACGCTTAACGGAGCCTGCCGGTTGTTGTAAACAGCCGTGCCGTTTTTTAATTCCAGATGGCCAATTTGCAGGTCAAATAGATCCTGGCGCCATGGACGTGCCGCGTGACGAACCGGCGGCACGGGCAGATTGCTTTGGCCGTCGGCGTCCACTTCCACCGCAACAGCGGGGTTTTCCACAATAACTTCATCGAGAGCTACACGCTTATTCCAGAATGAAAGGAGCCGCGCACGCACCAGGATGCGGCGGGCATGAAAGAGGGGCGGGGCGCTTTCTCTCTCGCGTCCATGAAGAGTAAAGTCGCCAATTTCCACGCGCAGGCCGCGCCAATGGAAATGGAATGAGCCAATTTCCGCGCGCCCGCCGGTAATTTGATTGATCTCCTGAATAGCCATCCGCTTGAGGCGCGCATCCGCCGTCCCGTTTTCCACCACGACGATTAAACTCACCGCCAGCGCCGCTACCACAACCAATAAGCAAATAAGAACGTAGCGAAGGGTTCGCCTCATTTGACTCCGCCAGTATCACCATGGCGGTCACCACCGATCTCATCGTCTGCCACAACGTCAACTCGCAAACGCGATCGCGCATCGGCAATCCACTCATCCGCGCGGCGGCTTACCTCTTTCTCCGTCAGCAGTTCGCGAATATTGTTTGTCACGCCGGCCAGTGGTGGCGCGGGCTCTTTCTTTTTCATCAGTTCCGCGGCCAGCTCGGTCTGGTAATAGTCGCTCACTGCCTTGTCGGTAATTTCCACGCCTGGACGGAACCGATATTCGATAAAACTTGAGAGATAGATCTGAGTGCGCAATTGGCGCTTGACAATAGAATCGTCCAGTCCCAGGCCTTCCAGCTTGGCCTTCCGGTTTGCCGCGGACGAAAAGTTCGCCGCCAATCGATCAAATGCAGCTTGCACCTCGGCATCCGACGGCTTCGGAAAGTTTCCCGTCTCGCCTTCACGCCCAAGCACCCATTGATCAACCAGTTCGTTTACCAAGTCAGCCCTGCCGCGCGATTTCCCATCAAGCAATTTCTGCACCGCGGCTAATTCCGTCACTTCGCTCTCAAGAATGATGTCATCCTCAATGCGCACAGCAATTCCATCTATGACCACGCCTTCTCGAACGGCGTCGGGCCGTAACCTCGATTCAGCCTGTGGATGCGGAGAGGGTACTGGAGGGGGGGAAGCCTGAGCGGCAATCCGGCCCGCTATGCCAGCCAATAATATGATCAATACCACGACGCGCTGCATTAAAAGACCGAACCTATACTGAAGAAAAACTGGAAATGGGGAAGTTGATGCACTTCGTCGAACCGAGTCGTTTGATTGTACACCGTGAAATTCGCCGGATTAAGTTGGTATCCGAAATCCACCCGCACTGGCCCCACGGGCGTTGCGTAGCGGAGCCCCGCGCCCACCGTGTGGGAAAGATATTCCAAATCGCGGTCTGATTTGGACGTGGTCCGAAAAGTGATTTTACCCAATGAGCTATACACATTTCCGGCATCATAAAATACCGTTCCACCGATATGATTGCCGGCATAGGGCAGGTGCATGGGAAAACGTATTTCCTGATTGAAAACCAGTTCGGCCAGGCCGCCAATGGGAAACCCGGTTATGGGATCGCGCGGCCCGGCATCATTCAAGCCAAAACCCCGCAACGATGTGCCGCCCCCCGCGAAAAATCTCTCCGGCAGGGGGATATCCTCATTTTCCGTTCCGGGAAATACTTGCTCCACGCCAAATCGTACCGAGCGGGCAAATACCAGCGAGTGAGGCAGCGTATTGAACGTGGCATTCTGCAAAAATATCCGCAGAAAACCGGCTCCCGATCCCAGCGAACGCGCCGACTGACTTACATCCACCGTGTTCAGGCTGCCGTGAATCGCATCTGCGGGATTGTCCCGATGATCACGCAGCCAGGTAAACCCAAAACCGGAAATCAGCGTCGGCTGGCTCAGGAGAGGGATTTCCTCCGCCGGAATCTGCAGGGAATTTTTGTCGACCAGCACCTGCCGAAAGCTATAGCGATAGATCAACGAGGTGAATGGCGTCACGGCATTCTTAACCTGTACGGTCCCTTCATATCTCTGGGAGATAAATGTCTGCACTTCCTGGCTCTTCGCGGCCAGCGCCGTAAATTCCAGGCTGTACCGCTGGTGCGCGAAGAAATCCGGAATCAAATAGCTCGCCAGACCCTGATATTCCAGGGTGCTCCCGCGCACTTGGAGGCCTACCGTTTGGCCCCGTCCACCCACGTTGTTCTTGCTAATTTCAAAAATGCCTAACGGACTTACGCTGAGTTTCGACGCCGTCGGATCGCCCGCCACTCCTTGCAGCCGCTGGGCCTCTAGACCGAAACCATAAGCCATCGTGTAACGTTTGGCCTCATCAACATCCACCACTACTTGTTTATCGGGATCGGTGCCATCTGGATTTTGTGGCGCCACCGTCACCCTATTGAAAATCCCCAGATCATAAAGTTTTTGCTGGGTTTCGATGACATCACTTTGGCGAAGAGGCTGGCCAGCTGTGACGGCCACTTTCCGCTGGATCACTCCCAGCCGGGTGTGCTTGAAACCCGCGATGAGCACCCCGGCTACGCGCACTTGGGGCCCCTCAATGATGTGGTAGGTCACATTCACACGGTTTGCTCGGGCGGCATTGGCGGATTGCGAAGTGAAACTCGCCTGTGGAAACCCTTCGTTGAAGTAATATGCGAGCACATTGTCCCGATCGCTGGCGACGCTGGCGTCGGAATAGGGCTGCCCGGGCGTGCAACCTACTAAGGCAAGGAGCTTCGCGCGGCTGATGGCATGGATTCCATCTAGCGCCAGGCTGCCGACCAGCGTCTGCGGGCCTTCCGTTATACGAAAGGTCACTCCCAGATTGCCCACCTTTCCGTTATAGTCTGAATCTTCTTCCGTGGCCACCTTCGCGTTTCTAAAGCCGTTTGATTGGTAGAGCGCTCCAATCGAGTCCGCATCCTGCTGGAGCAATGCCTCACTGAACCGCCCGGCGCTGAATAGTGACCCTTTACGAATCGTCAGCCGCCCTTCCAGCAATCCCGTATGCAGATAGTAATTTCCCGCAAAGAAAATCGCCACCAGGTGATGCCTGCTGCCGCGCACTACCTTGTACGTGATATCTTCCCCCTGCTTATCCGGGGTGATTTGCGTGCCGTAGTCTACANNCTACTTGCGCGGCGAAGTAGCCCTGCTTTTGAAGGTCGTCGCGCAGATTCCGCCGGCCTTCAATTAGCAAATCTTCATCCACGCTTCCTTCCTGAAATACCGGAATCAGCTTCTTCAGCTTCCCCTGGCTGTACCGCGCCCCTTCCACGCTTACGCGGACTCGCGGCCCAGCCTCAATAGTCCATGCCAAGGAAATGGTTTTCTTGGCTTGATCGTATTGGCCGCGCGATAGGCTTACTCGCGCGCCCAAATAATTCTTGGATAACAGATACTTGCGCAAGCGGTCGCGCGCACGCTCCAACCGCGCACTGGTCACGTCCTGTCCCGCTCTAACTTTTGAACGCTTGGCCAGATCCTCGTCGGAATAGGGGGATTGATTGTCGTAGCCAATTCGCTCAATTCGCGCGCGAGGACCGGGCGCAATATGGACCGTCACGTCCATTTCTCGTGTTTCTTCATGGGGTTGCAGCGTGAACGCAATCACGGGCTGGTAATATCCGGCATCCCGCATCACTATCTGTACGCGGGTAATCCCTTCGTCCACCGCGATACGCTCAAAAATATTTCCCAGCGAGAGTCCCATCGCGGCGAACACGCGCCCCTGCAATAAGTCCTCTTTCAGTCCTTCGACCTGAACGATGTTATTGTAGAAATTTCGCTGAACAACGAAATCCAGTTCCACGCCACCTGTGTTGCGCACCGCAACCGTTGTAATGTCGGCGTACAGCCCAGTATGGTAGAGCTGCCGCAGGCTTTCTTCTTCCCCCTCAATGTGAAACGGCTGTCCCGCCTTCAAAGGTAGAGAAAGCTGCGAAGACATCGCATCATGACCTCCGCGGTCCATCACCCGCACTGCGGTCACTTGTGCCCCTTCATACCCGGCACCATTCTGTGCACGTGCCCGCGCGGCTGTGGTCAGCAGCAATAGGGCCGCAACTGTTGCACACTTTATAGCATTCACCGGCCGACGACTCCCTTTATCACGCCTTTGTCAACAAAAATGAGGTTAGCATAGCCTCGCTCGCCGCCAGTCGCGGACATGAACTCCAATTGCTGGGCTCAATGCATCACGCTCAAATCCGGATTGGCTGCTTGTCGCGGAGCGTTCCCACGCGTCGCTTCTCCGTTCATCACGCGCTATTATTTGTGGATGAACTTCGTGCAACGAGAAAAGTACTCCCGGCAGATCCTGTTTCCCGGCATCGGCGAAGAGGGCCAGGAGAAGCTTCTGAATTCCTCCGCCGTTATCGTTGGATGCGGCGCTCTCGGAAGTATGGTCGCCAGTCTGCTGGTGCGTGCCGGCGTCGGTCGCTTGCGCATTATAGATCGCGATTTTGTCGAGCCCTCAAACCTTCAACGCCAGTCGCTCTTTGATGAATCTGACGCCCGCGAAGGGCTCCCTAAGGCCATTGCCGCGGCGCGCCGCCTTCGAGATATAAATAGCGATATCCTCGTAGAGCCGCATATCGCCGATCTCGCCTCCGGCAACGCCCCCGAGCTTCTTGATGGATTCAATTTGATTCTGGATGGTGCGGATAATTTTGAAACGCGTTTGTTGGTCAACGATTTCTCCGTTTCAGCCGGCGTGCCTTGGATTTACGCGGCCGTTCTGGGCAGCTACGGCTTGACTATGACCATTCTCCCGGCCCAGACGGCCTGCCTCGCCTGTCTTCGCGAAGGGTACGAAGCCGCCTCGCCAGTCGAGGAAGCTACCTGCGATACGATTGGGGTGCTTAATGCAGCGGTTGGAGTGATTGCCTCCCTGGAAGCGGCCGAAGCCCTAAAGATTCTGTCCGGTCACCCGGAAGCGCTTCACCATCGCTTGCTTTCCTTTGATATATGGACTGGCCGCTCGCAGTTTCTTCGGATTCCGCGCCGACCGGATTGCCGCGCCTGCGTTCATCATCAATTTCGTTGGCTGGAAGGTCGCGACCAGCCGCACGTCACCATGTGCGGACGCAATTCTGTCCAAATTCACGAACGCCGCCGCCAGCTAGATCTCGTCGTTCTCGCTGACCGCCTTCGAGGCGTTGCCCAAGACGTTCGTCAGAACTCATTTCTACTTCGCTTCCGCGTGCCCCCTTGCGAACTCACCGTTTTCCCCGATGGCCGCGCCATTATCACTGGCACTCAAGATCCCGCTCTTGCTAGATCCCTCTATGCCCGCTTCCTCGGCGCGTAGCATGGGTATCCAAGCTCCATGGCTTAGTACAAAGGTTCGCCATAAAATTCTGCGAGAAACAAGAGGAGCGTGTAGGCACGCCTTACCGCTGATTCTCAGCGTTACCGGGGAATTATGCGTGGTTTGCTATTCAATTCACGCCGCGGGCCTTAATGCGGCGCCGAAACATCAGATCGGCGCGTCGCATCCCGCCGTTTCTAGTGCCAGAACCGAAACCGTGCGAGGCGGTCGACCCGACGAGAAGGTTACCGTCATTCCCGCACGCCTAATTCACATGGTGCAGCCCAAGTATCCCAAGGCCGCGGAAAGGGCAGGAGTTCATGGAACTGTAGTTCTGGATATAGTCATTGGCATTGACGGCCACGCGCGAGATATCCAATATGTGTCTGGCCCCAAGGCCCTCGCCGATTCCGCTATAAATGCGTCCGGCAATGGCGCTATTCTATAATCAGGCTCGATGGAAAACCCGTCATGGTCAAATTCCACGATCAGTATTGTCTTCCAATTTCCTAAATAGGATTATTTAGCCTTATAACCATTCCGTCAGGCGCGTTGACACTCAGGCGAGCGGTTGTTACGGTTGTGGATTGTTGCCTGAGGCGGAATCCTTGGTATTCATTAATAAACAGGTAAAACTGAGCCCCAAAGACAACTGGAGATTAACGATCGCGGCCACGGTTCTGGCATGCAGCCTGTGCTCGTGCGCGGTCAGCCACAAGACCATTGTGCCTCCGGCTCAGGTTCTCACGGCCAGAGACGCCACCGAGTCGGATCTTCTTGCTCAATACAATAAATTCGCTCGTAGCGTCCAAACCGTGAATGTGGCCGTAGAAATGACTCCCTCGGCCGGATCCGCTTACACGGGAGTGATCGAGCAATATCATGAGGTGGAAGGCTTCATCCTGGCCATGCGCCCTGCCGACATCCGCGTTATTGGGCAGGCGCCTGTCATTTCCAAAAACATCTTCGATATGGCTAGTGATGGGACGACGTTTGAGATTTTCATCCCATCGAAAAATAAATTTGTCATGGGACCAGCCAATTTACAGCGCGTGGCGGCCAAGCCCATTGAGAACTTGCGCCCTCAGCACCTGGTCGAAGCATTGTTGCCACCAGAAATTGCATCCGGCGCGGCCGTGTTATTTGAGGAATGGGACGAAGGAAACACTCGCTTTTACATTCTGACTTCGTTGGCTAGCGCAGTCGATTCTTCGCCAGCTGGATCTTCAGCCGAACCGGCCCACTTGGAAATTGCCCGCAAAATCTGGTTCGACCGCGCCGATCTTACTCTGGCTCGACTGCAATCCTATGGACCCGGTGGAAGGCTCGATTCCGACGTTCACTTCGCGGGTTGGCACGATACTGGTGGAGGTATTTCCTATCCGACCGACATCCATATAAACCGCCCCCACGACGGCTATCAGATCGGCATTCACATCAAGCGGTTGACCCTGAACACCCCAATAACCGCCGATCATTTCACCGTCAAACAGCCGCCGGGTGCGGAGATTGTCCGCGTCGCGGACAATGCAGGAAGTCCCGCGCCCAAAGGTCCTTCGCAATGATGCTCGAATTGATTTCCCGAAATATCCTCCATCGCCCAATTCGTACATTTATCACCGTGGTTGCAGTCGCCGTGGAAGTAATCATGGTGCTGGTTGTGGTAGGCCTTACCCACGGACTGGTTACCGATTCGGCCAAGCGTGTGGAGGGAATCGGCGCTGACGTAATGGTGCAGCCGCCCTCGGCTTCGGTATTCATGGCTTTTAGCGGCGCGCCCATGCCCATTAAGCTGGCCGGCAAGCTGCAGGAACTGAAGCACGTTCGTTACGTTGCTCCCGTTCTGCTCCAGTTCAGCTCCTCGGGACGCTTGGACATTGTTTACGGAATAGATCCTCAAAGTTTCGCGCTCGTTTCCGGCGGCTTCGTTTTCCACGAAGGACATGACCTCCAAAATCCAGACGATATCCTGGTTGATGACTGGTACGCCAAGGCCAGAAACCTCCACGCTGGCAATTCGATGAGCATTCTTGAACATGACTTTCATGTAGCCGGAGTCGTGGAACATGGAAAAGGCGCTCGTCTCTTTGTCCAATTAAAGACCCTGCAGGAGCTTTCTGGCGCTCAGGACAAAGCCTCTGTCTTTTTTATCAAGTGTGACCATCCTGACGACGCAACCGCCGTCACCGACGAAATCCAGCAAATGCTTCCCCGTTATGTGGTTCGTTCCTTGAAGGACTATATGTCGCTGATGACTTCCTCGAATCTTCCCGGCCTGCAGATTTTTATTAATGTGATGATCAGCCTCGCCGTGTGCATTGGTTTCATGGTGATTTTTCTCTCCATGTACACCACTATCCTGGAACGCACCCGTGAGATAGGGGTGCTGAAATCCCTTGGCGCCTCCAAGGCATATATCGTGCGCGTAGTCCTCGGGGAAACCACGCTGCTTTGCACCGTCGGTGCCGCCGTCGGCGCGGTAGCCAGCTTCGTTATCACCCATGTCCTGGTCCACGCTTTCCCCACTCTTGTGATTCTGATTCAGCCCGAATGGGTCTTCCGCGCAATTTTGATCGCGATTGTTGGCGGGTTGATGGGCGCGGCCTATCCCGCTTGGCTGGCCAGCCGCCGCGATCCCATCGAATCTCTGGCCTACGAGTAGGCCATGATGGTCGCCGCTCAAATTTCATAGTTCACTTTATTCCGGCGTTTCATCCGCGGGAGTATTTTCGCCAACTAAGAGAAACGGCTGGGGAGTTCCATGACTATCGAAAAGCCGGAATGGCTGGAACGGATGGAGGGAATCCTTGAGACGGTGAACGAAGGTGTGCTTGTCGCGGATAGTTGCGGCCATGTTCTTTTCATCAATTCGGTCTTTGAAGAAATGACAGGCATCGCTCGAGATGATGTTATCGGTCATGATGCTGGCAAGTTATATTACGGAGTCGAAGACTATGCAATTCTGGAAGAAAGCCGGAAAAAAACTCGCGAGACCGGCCGTAGCCGCCAGGAATTTTTTCTGCCAACCAAGGCGGGTGACCGGTTGCCAGTGGTTATCAGCGCGCGAACCATTGAGGACCCTGATGGCAGTGAATTCGCCGTCGTTACTTTCACTGATATAACGGAGCAAAAAGCCGCCGAAGCCAAGCTTCGCGAGGCCAATACCAAGCTCAAGGAATATCGTAAGGAAACTGAGGTGGATCTCGCTCTGGCTGCTTCCGTCCAGCAGAGCCTTGCCCCGCGCTCACTGGTCTGGACTGGCGTGCGCGTGGAAACTTTCTACCAGCCAGCCCGCACGATAGGCGGAGATTTCGGCCTGGTCACACCTGTGACCAATCAGGGGGAAGATTCGCATCTGGACCTGCTGGTATGCGACGTCTCGGGTCACGGCATCGGCTCGGCCCTCGTGGCTAATCGCATTTACACAGAAACCATCACGCAGCTTCGCGCTGGCGTTCCCCTTGACGAAATGCTCCGCCATTTGAACCGCTTTGTGCTGCAGGATATGGGCAGCTCGGGTTTCTTCTTCACGGTTGCCGCGGCGCGACTTGATCGTGGCGGCCGCCACATGACTACGGCTGGCGCGGGACACCCTCCCGTTATGATTGTCCAACCGGGAAGTAAGCCGCTGCTGCTGGATTCCCGCAGCATGGTCCTGGGTTCGTGGCCCGATGCAGTGGATGGGGATGCCATGATTGATGTGGACTTGCGACCTGGCGACCGCGTCGTGCTCTACACTGATGGAATCACCGAGGTGTTCAATTCGCGTGGAGATATGCTTGGGGTTGAAGGCGTACGGGAATTTGTCTGCGAGGTAGCCAATCTTCCTCTTACGGATATGAAGGAGGGGATCCTTGACCGTGTCGGTGCTTGGCGCGAAGGTCCTCCTACCGACGACGTTTCACTTATCCTCGCCGAAGTATTGTAAATAAAGCAGTTGAAGATACCATAGCTGGGTCCCGCTAGGAATTTGGACGTTCGCCCATTACAATAACGGCGGGTGTCCCAGGCACACCTCCGCGGGAAAATTCTCTTTGGAACCAATATTAGAAACCGATAATCTCTGGAAGATTTACCATATTGGCAAAGTGGATTCTCCAGCTCTGCGCGGGGTAAGTCTACAAATTATGCCTGGCGAATTTGTGGCCATTATGGGGCCCTCAGGTTGCGGCAAGTCCACTTTACTACACGTACTGGGTGGACTGGCCCAAGCCACCCGAGGCAGCGTCCTGCTCGACGGCAATGATTTGTCGAATATGCAGGATGCCGAGCGTACTCAGATTCGCCGCTGTAAAGTGGGATTCGTTTTTCAACGCTTCAATCTGCTTCCCACCCTGGACGTCCGCGGAAATATCCGTCTGGCACAACATATATATGGAAACGAGTTCGATCCTCACCGCTTTGAAATGACCACGAACGTGTTGGGACTTTCTCACCGCCTGCATCACCGGCCGTCCGAGCTCTCCGGCGGCGAACAGCAACGCGTCGCTATTGCTCGCGCTATCATCAACGAACCAAAAATCCTATTGGCTGACGAGCCCACCGGAAATCTGGATACCGCCAATTCCGATGCTGTGCTCGCTCTCCTTCGCCAGCTCCACCGCGATCTAGGACAAACCATCATGATGATCACTCACAATCCCGAAGCTGCCGCCTATGCAGGGCGGGTGATTCACATGCGCGATGGCCTGATTGTGGATGGCATTCCGGCCTGAAATGCGCGAGTTTTGGCGAGCGATTGGCCGAACTGTTTTCTGGTCCTACGAACGAGGAAGCTGGCCCTATGATGTAATGGTCGCGGCGATTCTGCTCTTTGTTCTGGCCACTCCTCGCCATTGGTTTCACGATCAATCCTTAATGGCCAGCCCAAACTCCCCTGCCATTGCGCAAATTCCTCAGGACTCCAACACTTCGGTCTACACGTATCAAATAAGCGCCGCGCTCCTTTCCCGGTCCAGGAATAACTCCACATCTTCGGCGCAATTGGAGAAGCAAATTCACGATTTTCTCAGTCGTACGGCCCCGGAATTGAGAAGCCGCACGTTCCAAGTGGAGCTGATTCATCCCGTGACGGCCTCTTCCGGTGCGATTCAGTCCTACGACGTCAAAGTCCGCACGGTCACGATGCCCTAGATTCCGCAGGTGCCAATGATTGCCGATTCTCACGATGATTTTGAAATCCCATTTGACAATATTGTAGTGATAGAATTTGGAATTCTCCCAGAAGGATAAGGTCAACCATCATGCGTGGAATTTTATCGGGTCTACTTTTTATTCTTGCCGTGAGCTGCCCGTTCGGCATTAAGGCTGGCCCGTCCCAACTTCAGGCTTCCCTTTCTCTCGCGGGAATTTTCCACCACCTCGATGCCAATGCCGCGACGTTTCGAAGCTTGACGGCTGACGTGGCGCGAACGAAAGTGACCGTGATCGTCAATGATCGGTCCACCGAATCTGGAAAGCTATGGGTTCGCGGCGAAGACATGAGGCTGGAGCTCACCTCTCCCGATGTGCGCACGATCCTGCGCCGCGGCGACAAACTCTATATTTATACGGCTGGTTTGAAGCGCGTTGAGGAATACGACCTGGGAAAACATCGCGATATGGTGGACGAGTTCCTCCAGCTCGGATTTGGCACATCGGGGCGCGCGCTGCAACAGCCCTTTACGGTTAAGCTGCTCGGTGAGTCCGCCGTGGACGGAATGAAAACTGCGTGGCTGGAACTGCATCCGAAATCGGACGACGTCCGGAAACAGTTTTCCAAGATCCAGTTATGGCTGGATGAAAATTCATGGTTGGCGGTGGAACAAAAATTCTTTGAGGCTGGGTCGGACGATTACTTCGAAGTGCATTACTCCAATGTTGTGCGCAATCCTAAAATTGATGATTCGCTATTCACAAATGTTTGGCCGGCGGGAACCAAAAAATTTACTCCGCCGGTTGGATAGTCTGTCGGGTCATTGCACGGCCATCATTTCTAGGCATCCCGTCGCTGGTGTAATCCCTATTTCCTAGGCAGGCGTTCCGCACCGTTAGATTCCCGTTTCAACAGCGCCCGTTTCCATTCCAGCCCCCACCGATATCCGGCCAGATTTCCGTCACGTCTTACCACGCGGTGGCATGGAACGACCACCGACACTGGATTCGTCGCACACGCGCGAGCCACCGCGCGCATTGCCGTGGGCTTACCAATTGCTTGCGCGACTTGCTGATAGGTGCGCGTTTCCCCATAAGGAATCTTCTGAAGCTCCTGCCAGACCCGCCGCTGAAAAGCTGTCGCCTGAACGTCTAGGGGGAGATTCACTTCGCGCATCGGTCCATCGAGATGCTGCAACAATGCTTTCGAGCTGGTCGCCAACCGCCCTCCCCCGGGAGCAATTTCAGCGCGCGGATATTCCTTTCGCAGCACGTCCTTTAGCTTCTCCTGGGAATTGCCTAGATATACCGCAGCGACACCCTTCTCCGTCGCGCCGATTAATATTTTTCCAAACGTGGATTGAACAATCGTGTATTCGATGCGCATGCCTTCTCCTCCGCGGCGATATGTAGCCGGCGTCATTCCCAATTCTCGCGGCGTCCGTTCGTAAAGACGGCTGCTCGCGCCAAATCCCGCGCTGTACATCGCGGTCGTAACGTCCGCGCCTTTTTTCAATTGCTGCTTCAAGCGCTGCATTTTCTCAGCCATCCGGTACTGCCGCGGGGACACCCCCAGCAACTTCCGGAACGCGCCGCGAAGCTCGCGTGTCCCTAAGTCACCGCTCTGTTCCGGAGAGGGTGCAGTTAACGTGTCGCTTTCTACGGAAGTCACGCTAAGTCTGATCGCTCGGCAGGCTGACGTCACCGCGAGTGCTTCACGATTTTCTTTTTGGGAGAAATTCTGTTCTTCCACTGGGCGACAGCGGAGGCACGCGCGATAACCTGCGCTACAGGCCTCCGCCGCCGTAGGGAAAAACAGCACTTGCGAGGGGCGCGGCCGGCGCGCTGGGCAGCTTGGGCGGCAGAAAATCCTCGTAGAGCGTACGGCAAATACGAACTGCCCATCCGCTCTGCGATCCCGCCGCGCTACAGCCTCCGCGCGCCATGCCTCGCCGGGAAGCCTTCCGCTGCTTCCCGCATATTTCTTTGGTGCTTTACTATCTTTTGCTGATTGGCTTTGCATCATCTGAGTTTTCCGTCGTCAAGCTCGCATGGGCGATTCGAAAATTGATTCGCTTGCGCGACGCGAACTTCCTTACCCTAACGCGGCCGCGGAATTGCCGCTATCCGCTTTTGACGGTCAAACTCAGCCCCAAAACCAGCAGCGGACTGCTACTTCTTCTTGCCCTTCTTTGCGGATGCTTTCTTGGTGCTCTTCTTTGCAGCTTTCTTAGCAGTGGCCATATGGTCACCTCCGGAAATTAGCTTAACCGCAGTGATGCCAAGTAGCAATATGAAATCGCAAAAATTTTTATCACGCGCACCTGTAACATCCGCTATCGCCCAGGCATCGCCCGCAACATTTATTCTGTGCTTTGGCTTTCTTGTTTTCGCATCTGTAAAATGCACAAAAAAACTGCCGGGCTTTTCTTCCCGGCAGTCGATTCCTTTTAGACCGAATGTGGAAAGCGGTTTTTTAGCTGCAGCCGGAAGTGCTACCGCAGTTTTCGCATTTGTAGCAGCTTCCGTTGGGTACCATGGGCATTCCGCACTCGGAGCAATAAGGCGCGTCTCCGAGCCCGGGGCTCAGACGCACTTCGCTCACGCTCTCGCTTGGATATTGCAGGTTCGGCGCTGCGCCAAGGCCGGGGATTGCAATTGTTGACGTCGCCGAAGCAGGTGCGATGCGAGATGCGTTGGTTGCCGCTTCACCCTGCGAACCATTCAGCTTTAAGTAATCGGCGGAGATGTAGCGTCCTCCGAGCCAGCGCGCGATGTAATCGAGCACCGACGACGTCAGGCGAATTCGCGGATTCTGCGTGATGCCCGCGGGATCAAACCGCGCGTTCATCAGCTTGTCCACCAGAGCTTTCAGCGGGACACCGTACTGTAGCGCGATAGAGATGGATACCGCGAGGCCGTCCATGATCCCGGAAAGCGTCGAGCCTTCGCGCGCCATCTTGATAAACACTTCGCCGGGATTTCCGTCCTCATACATCCCAACGGTGATGTAGCCTTCCTGTCCGCCAACGCAAAACTTGTGGGTGATTGAGTGCCGCTCATCCGGCAGCCGATGACGTTTCGATTGAACAAAAAGCTCTTGCTGCTCGGGTCCCACGGGTGCAACCGGCGCTGAGGCCATATCAGGAATTGCAATGGCTTCGCCTACGGCAAGCGGCGATGCAAAGGTCGGCGATGCGATGGAGGAAACCTGTTTCGCTGGATCTTCCTTCTTCACGCCCGTGGCCGATAGCGGCTGTGAGCGTTTGGAATTGTCGCGGTAAATGGCCACTGCCTTGAGTCCAAATTTCCAGGATTCGGTGTATGCCTCCATGATGTCTTCCACAGTGGATTCTTCCGGCATGTTGATAGTCTTGCTGATTGCGCCGGAAAGAAATGGCTGCGCGGCAGCCATCATTTGCAGATGTCCCCGCCAAGCGATGGAGCGTCCACCGCCAACCGTGGCCAGCGAGCAATCGAAAATCGGGACATGTTGCGGATCTAAATCCGGTGCGCCTTCGATGATGCCATTGCGGTCGACGAAATCCACGATCCGGGCAACCTGCTCAGCCGAATATCCAATGCCCATCAATGCTTGTGGAACTGTGTTATTCACCAGCTTGATGACTCCACCGCCCACCAGCCGCTTGTGCTTTACCAGCGCAAGGTCTGGCTCGATGCCTGTGGTGTCGCAATCCATCATGAAACCGATTGTTCCCGTAGGCGCCAGCACGCTTACCTGCGAATTGCGGTAGCCGAATTTCTCGCCGGCCTCCAGCGCACGGTCCCATGATTCACGCGCCGCCGCCAGCAGCGACGGCTGCACGTACTCTTCGTGTATGGGACGGAGCGAGTCGCGGTGCATCCGAATTACGTCAAGCATTGAATCGCGATTCGGCGCATAGCCCGTAAACGGTTCCAACCACTCCGCAATGAGCGCGGACTGATAATACGCTTCGCCTGTCATCAGCGCGGTTACCGCACCGCAAATGTCGCGCCCTTGGGGTGAATCGTATGGCGCGGCCATGCACATCAGCAGCGCGCCCAAGTTTGCATAGCCTAGCCCCAGCGGCCGGTAAGCAAACGAATTCTTGGAAATTTTGTCGGTGGGATAACTGGCATTATCCACCAGAATTTCCTGCGCGGTTATGGTGATGTCAACGGCCTGGCGGAAGCCTTCCACGTCAAATTGTCCGCCGGGCAACAGGAATTTCAGTAGATTAATCGAAGCCAGATTGCAGGCCGTATCATCCAGGAACATATATTCAGAACAAGGATTTGACGCATAAATACGATCCGTCGCCTTGCAGGTATGCCAGCGATTGACTGTGGAATCGTACTGCATTCCCGGATCGCCGCAATGCCAAGCGGAATCCGCGGCCAAGCGCAGCAAATCGCGCGCGCTCTGCTTTGCATCCGCAGCGCCATCGGAGACATTCCGCAGCCACCAGTCGCGGTCTTCCTCCACAGCTTGCATGAATTCGTCGGTCACGCGGATTGAATGGTTGGCGTTCTGAAAAAATACCGAGCTGTATGCTTCTCCGTCAATCGCAGGATCGTAGCCCTGCTCAATCAGCACGTGCGCTTTGTGCTCCTCCTTCATTTTGCACTCGATAAATTCGACGATGTCCGGGTGGTCAATATTGAGGATCACCATCTTGGCTGCGCGCCGCGTCTTGCCACCGCTCTTGATCACGCCAGCGAACGCGTCAAATCCCTTCATGAAGCTGACCGGCCCCGAAGCGATGCCTCCGCCCGACAGACTTTCATGGCTGCCGCGCAACGTGGAAAAATTCGTACCCGTCCCGGAACCCCATTTAAAAAGCATGCCTTCGGTCCTGGTAAGGCCCATGATGGATTCCATGTTGTCCTGCACCGAATTGATGAAGCATGCGGAGCACTGCGGTTTGGCCTGCACGCCCACGTTGAACCACACCGGCGAATTGAAGGCCATCTTCTGCTCGACGAGCAGGTGAGTGAGTTCGTCGCGAAAGATATCGCGGACTTCATTTGAAGCGAAATAGCCGCCCTTTTCGCCCCACCCGACGATCGTATTCACAACCCGGCCGATCAAATGGCGTACGGACGTTTCGCGTTGTGGCGTGTTGGGCTTGCCGTGAAAATATTTCGACGCGACGATGTTGGTCGCTGTTTGCGACCAAGACTTCGGCACCTCCACGTCTTCCTGGCGGAAAATTGTCTGGCCCTTCTCGTTGCCGATCTGCGCGGTGCGTTTCTCCCACGCTACCGCATCAAACGGGGCAATCCTGCCATTGGTGAAATGGCGCTGAAACCTCAATCCTGCCGCTGACTGTTTCTGCGTCGCCCTTTCTTGAACTTGTGAAGCCGCTATAATTTCCGCCATTGTCATGTTCTCCTACGGTCCGGCATCGCCGGCCCCGTCTTATTAAAATACTAAGAATTCGTGAATCCGCATGGTGCAACAAACAAATGACCGCCATCTCTTTCAAGAGAAGGCCGCGCAAATGCCCGACGCCGGGCTGGCAATCAGAAGCAGCTATTTAATAGCCATATCTGAACGCTTCGCCCGCGGCGTAATTCGCTGGAATTCTTCCAGTGGTGATCTTAAGCGTGGAACGCGAAGTTGAGGCCGAACCGCACAACGGTCGCTGCAGGCCGCCGGAAAATCGCGGATCGAACTCGACCAGCCCCGAAGCGGAGTTTACGCCTGTGGTTATTCATGTCAAGGAAAAACCACAACATGTACACAGAATTTTTTAACTCGTTCTATATCTAGTGGTTCATATCCTATCGACCGGCATAATGCCTTGGACCATTTCGGTTGCTGCCGATAATCGCTCACCGCGGGACACCGGAAGGCGGTTGTTGCGGCCACAGCAAAACAACATGTCACTTCGTTATCATGCTATGTTAATTAGACCACGTTGGAAAATCGTGGCTGCTCGCTGCCTGCCCAGAACCCTAAAATGGGAATGAAGAGACAGGTTTTTGCGATAAGATGGCGCTTCTAGTCCCTACGGGGTTGTGCCTCCTTCTGTCCAGCTCGTTCCTTTTTGCGGCCAGTGCCGGAGCGCAACAAATCACCTGCCAACCGATGGGTACTTCGGACCGTCGTTCCGTCCTTGGCATCAAGAATTTCAGTCAGGTGACCCCGCTGCTCTATCGAGGTGCTCAGCCAAATGAGCATGGATTCCAGCAGCTAAAATGTCTGGGAGTTCAAATCGTGGTGAACTTGCGCTATGCAAGCGAAGCCGCGCGCATCGGCGAAGAATCCGCGGTCACGAAGCTGGGTATCGAATATGTTTCTATCCCCTCAAACTGCCGCAAGCCGCATGATGAGAATGTGGCTAGATTTCTGAGCTTGGTGCGAGAGCACCCCGACAAGAAAATTTTTGTGCATTGCGAATTTGGTATTGACCGTACCGGCCTGATGATTGCTGCCTACCGCATGGCCGAAGATGGATGGACACGGAAGGAAGCCTTCGCTGAGATGCGCTCCAACGGATTCAACTGGATGCATCAGATTGCTTGGTGCCCGGAGACTTACCACTACGAACAGCATTTCGCCGAAAAGCTCAAAACAGATAGCGCGCTCCAGAAACTAGCTCCTGCAAGACAATCGACGGGCCCCTAGCGAGCACAATCTGGCCACTCTTCCATTCGGGCCTGGGAATTCGCGGAAAAATTCTATTCGTAGCGGAGGGCTTCTACGGGATCCAGCCGAGCAGCCTTAACCGCTGGCCAAACCCCGAAGATCAAACCTATTCCGATCGAAACGACTTCGCCCGCCAGAATAGCCCCTGGTGAGACCGTGGTTTGTAGCGAGCTAATCATGGGAATTAGCAGCACAATGCTTACCGCCAGAATGATGCCGATCACGCCGCCGGTGCCAGTCAGCGTCATGGCCTCGAATAAAAATTGCCAGGTGATGTCGCTGCGTCGCGCGCCAATGGCTTTTCGCACGCCAATTTCCCGCGTTCGCTCGGTCACCGATACCAGCATGATATTCAT
>PKXT01000298.1:5549-7258 GCA_003133505.1 Acidobacteriota bacterium | reverse complement strand
CAAGGCCAATCGACTGATTACCGGCCTCAACAACGATCTTGAATGTGAGGAACGGGCAGCACTGCCGCTCCACATCCAAAAGCTGGACAAGCTTCGTTAACACTTCGGATGTCGAATTAAAACGATACGCGTACCCCAGCGGCAAGGGAGTTATCTCAAGAGTGGCGGCGCGAACAGAATCCAGGATTGTTGCGCGCCGCTCGCGCAATTCCGCCTCAGCAAGAGCGCACGCGATTGGTGGCGTTATGCTCATAACGTAACCACGGGGCCGAAGAACATCAAATCAAGCCGCCACGCGGTTGCAAACATTCTTTTGCTCGCCATATACTCAGTTGTTCGATGTCTCGCGTGGCATAACNNAGAGAGAGAAACGCGCGAACACCAAAGTTTCACGGCCGCAATTCCAAGGAGAGTGCATGTCCGCCAAGGCGGCGACGCCCAGTGCAAGTTACATACTCGACAAGCTCCAATCGTTGAGCGGCATCGTTCCCATTGGCCTTTTTCTTGCCGACCATCTTTTCAATAACAGCTACGCGCTTGTAGGCGTGAAGCAGTACGACACTGTTTCCGCCGCGCTACAAACCATTCCGTGGCGTGTTCCCGTGGAATTTGCGGTGCTCTGGATTCCCATCCTCTTTCACGGCTGCTACGGGCTTTACATCTGGTGGCTGGGCAAATCCAATTCCTTCCAGCATCCCTGGATGGCCAACTGGATTTACACTCTCCAGCGATGGACCGGAATCGTCGCTTTTGCATTCATCGGCTGGCATCTTTATAGCGAGCGGTATTTGAGCCACGGCAAATCCACCTATGCCTCCGTCGCGCAATCCATGCAGATTCCGTATTACGTTGCGTTCTACATCATCGGCATCACCGCGTCGTCGTTCCATCTGGGCACCGGCATCTGGAATTTCTGCTGCAAGTGGGGATTGGCCGTCACTCCGCGCTCGCAGCGCGCCGTGGGTTACATAGGCGCGGCGATTTTTGTAGTGTTGACCATTGTGGGAATCGCCACTGTCGCTGGCTTCCGTTATAACTGGCGGCCATTCGAGTTCTACACCCAATGAGACAGCCAAGAATCATCGTTGTCGGCGGAGGTCTGGCCGGCCTGATGACCACCATTCGTGTGGCCGAATCGGGCGTGCCGGTGGAGTTGTTTTCCATCGTGCCCGTGAAACGCTCGCATTCCGTGTGCGCCCAGGGCGGCATCAACGNNAGGATTCGCCGCGGCGCGCGCATTCCATCGCGGCGCAAGGCGGCATCAACGCCGCAAAAAATTTGAAGGGCGAAGGCGATTCCACCGACAAGCATTTTGACGACACTATCTACGGCGGCGATTTCCTGGCCGATCAAACGCTGGTGAAGGGCATGTGCGAGACGGCGCCCGCGATTATTGATCTGCTTGATCGCATGGGCGTGATGTTCAACCGCACCTCAGAAGGCCTGCTCGATTTCCGGCGGTTTGGCGGTACTCTGTTTCACCGCACAGCTTTCGCCGGTGCCACCACTGGTCAACAATTGCTTTACGCGCTTGATGAACAAGTCCGGCGTTACGAATCCGAAAACAAGGTGCATAAGTACGAGAACTGGACGTTCCTTTCCATCGTGCTGGATGAGCAAAACATTTGCCGGGGCATTTCCGCGATGGATCTCCGAACCATGGAGGTCCGCACCTTCCCAGCCGATGCGGTGATTTTCTGCACGGGCGG
>PKXT01000298.1:0-5512 GCA_003133505.1 Acidobacteriota bacterium | reverse complement strand
ATTCCGGGCAACGACAAGTTACGCCTGATGTCGGAATCGGCGCGTGGTGAAGGCGGTCGCGTCTGGGTGCCGCGCACGCCCGGCGATAAACGCGACCCGCGCACCATTCCCGAAGCGGAGCGGTTTCATTTTCTGGAAGAGATGTACCCCAAGTACGGCAATCTGGTGCCTCGTGACGTAGCTACTCGCGCCATTTATCGGGTTGTGTACCAGGAAAAGTTGGGTCTGGAGGGGCAGCCCGCGGTCTATCTCGACGTCACCCACATTCCCCGCGAAGTGCTGGACCGGAAGCTCGAAGGCATTCTGGAAATTTACGAAAAGTTCATGGGCTTGGACCCGCGCGAGCACCCCATGCGCGTTTTTCCGGCGATGCACTACACCATGGGTGGCATCTGGATCAATGACAAAGATCAAGCCACCAATGTCCCCGGTGTTTATGCCGCTGGAGAATGTGAGTTCCAATACCATGGCGCAAACCGCCTGGGCGCGAACTCATTGGTCTCCTGTATATATGGTGGAATGTTGGCCGGTCCCGCCGCCGTCAAATACGCCCGCAGCTTGCAAGCTGGATGCGAGGGCACCCCATCCATCGTCTTTGATCGCGAGCGCACCCATCAGCAGGAAATCAACGACGACCTGCTCAATCGCCAGGGCACAGAGAATCCGATTACTATTTGGAAAGAACTAGGCGCGATGATGACCGAACACGTAACGGTGATCCGCTATAACAAGGCTCTTCAGGATGTGCTCGACAAACTTGATCAACTCGAGGAGCGCATGGGCCGGGTCAATCTGGCTGATCGCACCCAGTGGGCCAATCAGACTCTGCAATTCACTCGTGAACTTTCCAACATGATTGTGCTGGCCAAAGTGATTACCATGGGTGCGCTGGTGCGCAATGAATCCCGTGGCGCGCATTACAAGCCCGATTTTCCTGAGCGCGATGATCCCAATTGGCTGAAGACTACTCGCGCCAGCTATAACGGCGGAAAAATCAAGCTGGATTTCGAGGCGGTGGATACGTCGCAAATTCCGCCACGCCCGCGCCGTTACGATATGGCCAGTTAGGGGAGGGAGAGGGAACACACATGGCTGCCAACGGTATATTCATCGTTCGCATTCTGCGTCAGGCTGGGCCGCAGGAAAAACCCCATTGGGAAGAGTTCGAGATTCGGGGACGCACCGGTTTGAACATCATCACCGTGTTTCGCGACATCGCCGAAAACCCTGTCACTCGCGATGGCCGTGGCACCACCCCCATCAGTTACGACGCCAATTGCCTGGAGGAAATCTGCGGCGCGTGCGCCATGCTGATTAACGGCTATCCGCGCCAAGCCTGTTCCGCGCTGGTGGCCAATCTTGAAAAGCCCATTCGGCTGGAACCATTGAAGAAATTTCCCGTGGTGCGCGACCTGAGCGTGGATCGTTCTGTGATGTTCGAGAATTTGAAGCGCACCAAATGCTGGATCCCCATTGACGGCACCTATCCCCTCGGCGAAGGCCCGCGCATGGCGCCCGAGTTGCAGGAGAAGGGATATCCGCTATCGCGCTGCATTACCTGCGGCAATTGCCTGGAAATTTGCCCTCGCGTGAATGAACATTCTCATTTTGTCGGCGCGGCGATTATCAGCCAGGTTCGTCTGTTTAACATGCATCCCACTGGCGCCATGCACGCGGGCGAGCGCCTTGACGCGCTGATGGGCGAAGGCGGCATCGAGGATTGCGACAACGCCCAGAATTGCGTGAAGGTTTGCCCCAAGGGAATCCCCCTTACCGAATCTCTTGCCGCCATCAATGGCCAGGTGCTGAAACACGCCGTCACTGGCTGGCTCCGCGGCTAGCGGCACGCTCTAGCCAAGGCGGCCCAACTAATGTCATTGCGTTTGGCGCTTGTCTTCATAGTCGCGGCTCTCCTTCTTAGCGGCTTTGGGGCCAGCTTCGGGAGAACACTCATCGAAATGCCCGCCTGGCGCTACGTCGGAGTCCAAACCTGGGCGGAGTTCAGCCGGGCTGCGGACCTAGGCAATGGGAAGATTATCTATCCCTTAGAAGGCATCGGTGGGATGCTGTTGACTGCAGCCGCGGCGATTGCTTTTCGCCTGAGTCCAAATCGGCCGCTGATGGTGGCAATTCCGGTCTATGCCGCCGCGCTCATGTATGTCGCTGTCTTGCTTTGCACAACCCAGGCCGCGCCAATCATGTTGAGCTTGCCGCGGCTCGGTGGCGACCCTGTAGCGCTGCGAAAGGCATTTGACGGCTTTAATCGCTGGGGGAATGTGAGAGCGGTCTTTGTGGCCCTCGGATATTGCGCCGACCTATGGGCGCTGGTGGCGCTCCTGCGCGTTTCTTCCGGGCATTCCGGAAAGCCTTCTCAGGCGCAGCCCTAAATTCCGGTGATATTGCGGGCATGGGAGTCGGGGTCATCTGCGCCGCGTTATTCGCCATGAACCCCCCTACAGGGACGCACCAATTCGCAAATTCGCGGCACTCTGGGAGAAAATGCTCTGCGCGGGGCGGAGCACGTTGCGCGCGTCATATAGCAACTGCAGGCCGAGGAAGAGACCGGTAAGCGACAATCCAGGCGCGCATCGCGGCCGGGGAGCAGTCATGCAACAGCAGCGTCCGGCCAGTCATGCTAGAGGAGATTGAATCAACATGCATCTATATCAGGCGGTAATACTCGCCATTGTTCAGGGACTGACGGAGTTTCTTCCGGTCAGCAGCACAGCCCACCTAGTGCTCTTTCCGTGGTTATTGGGTTGGCCCGAAGGCGGCCTGCCTTTCGATGTAGCGCTGCATGTGGGAACGCTGGCTGCCGTTCTGCTGTACTTCCTGCGCGATTGGGTGGAACTGACCCTGGCTGGCTTGGGCATGCACTATCCCGCGAGCGCTTCGGGAACACAGGTGCAGCACAACCGGCGGCTCTTCTGGTATCTGGTGATTGGCACGATTCCCGCGGGATTCGTCGGTTTCCTCTTTGAGAAAAAGGTGGATGAAAGCCTGCAATCGCCGCTCTCGGTCACAGTCACCGTAACCATCGCGTCCGCGCTGATTCTTGTTGGGCTGCTCATGTGGGTCGCTGACCGGATGGCCAATCACACGCGCGAGCTTAACCAATCCAACATGGGCGATGCCATTGTAATTGGCGGGGCGCAAGCCTTGGCGCTCATTCCGGGCGTTTCGCGCTCGGGTATCACCATTACCGCCGGATTATTCCGCAACATGACCCGCGAAGCCGCCGCCCGGTTTTCCTTTTTGCTTTCGACCCCTGTGATTGCCGGCGCTGCGCTTACCCAGGTTCCCAAACTTCTGAAGGCCCATCATTCCGGCGGAATAGACATGCCGATGTCCACGGTACTCATCAGCATCCTGGTTTCCGGAATCGTGGGATACCTGGTAATCGCCTTCTTCTTGCGCTACCTGCAAAAGCACACGTTAAAAGTCTTTGTTTACTATCGAGTGTTGTTTGGTATGCTAATCCTGCTGTTGGTGTTCCTCCATAGCGGGCATGCGCGATAGCGCCTCGCGTTAGCCGCCGCACCGCAGTCCTGCCTTCCCCAAAATCGCAGGAGATTGTTGTGCACATACTAACGCCTTCGAGTAACCGGCGGCTCAATGAGCTGATCGGATTCATGGGGATCACTCTGGCCATTTTGATGGCTCTGAGTCTGCTTTCCTATTCTCCCAATGACGGTTCGCTCGACGTCGCCGCGCCTCTCGCCGCAGCTACGCCCGCGCGCAATTGGATTGGGCCCGCTGGAGCGCATCTTGCGGACCTGCTGTTCCAAATCGTCGGTCATGCCGCGTTTTTACTCCCGGCGGGACTGGCCATTTGGGGACTGGGCTGGTTTCGCAGCCGTCCGTCGGATGCACCAATTGCCAAGTCCATTGGTGCGCTGCTGCTGCTAATCTCCGTTCCCTCGGAGCTGAACCTGGTGCATATTCCACTGGTTCGCGGCGCGCTGCCCGCCGGGGGCCTAGTGGGCACACTTGCCGCTGACGGATTGCGCGGGGCCTTTAATCCGGTCGGAGCTCACCTGGTGGCGCTCGCTTCCATCATCGTGGCGATTTTTCTTACGACCCCGTTTTCCTTCTTCGCGGCAGCCGAGAGGCTGAAAACCCCTATCATTTCACAGCCCTTTATCGGCAAGCTGATAATGCAATGGCGTGAGCGACGCCAGAAGCGGCAGGCGTCAAAATTAAAGCAGCGCGTCGCGGATATTAGACTGGAGGGACGGCCACCCGTTCCCCGTCAGCGCATTTCCGCGATGTCCGCGCTGGAAAATGAAGACAGCGTTGAGGAAATGTCCGTGGCGCCGCTGCCGTCCTTTGCCGATGCCGACAGCCTTTCCACGCCCGCCATTGATAGTGCCGAGGAATCCGAATCAAGCGGTGTTGATGTGCCCGTGGTTACGTTTTCAAACGCTCCGGCAAAGGCGTCTGCCTCGAAACAGTCTTCCGCAGAGCCGAAAATCTCTCACGGCAAACGCAACTACCGCCTGCCCTCTCCTGACCTGCTCCATCGCGCCGAACGCCGCGAAAAAATGGATGAAAGCGAGCTGAAAGAATTTGCCCGCGCGATCGAAGTTAAGGCCCAGGAATTCGGCGTGCAGGGCCGCATCACCCAGATCAATCCCGGGCCGGTGGTGACCACCTTTGAATTCAAGCCCGAGGCGGGGATCAAATACAGCCGGATCACCGGCCTTTCCGAAGATTTGTGCCTGGCGCTCAAAGCCGAGTCCATTTTGATTGAACGCATTCCCGGTAAAGCCACCGTGGGCATCGAAGTTCCCAACCCGCGCCGCGAAACCATTGCGTTGCGCGAAGTGATTGAGTCGCCGGAATTCGTCAATTCCCCTTCCAAACTCACGGTGCCATTGGGAAAGGATTTGATTGGCCGCATCCGCGCCGCCGACCTGACGCAAATGCCCCACGTCCTTATTGCAGGCGCTACGGGTACGGGCAAGAGTGTGTTTCTCAATTCCCTTTTGATGGCTCTGCTTTATAAATCCACACCCGACGAGTTGAAGCTGGTGCTCGTGGATCCCAAGCGGTTGGAGTTGGGGCTTTACGAGGACATTCCGCACCTTTTCACGCNNTCACCGATCCCAAGATCGCTTCGAACGTATTGCGCAATGCCACCAAGGAGATGGAGCGGAGGCTGAAACTGCTCGCACAACGCGGCGTTCGCAACATTGACCAGTACAATCGCACGTTCCAAAAGAGCCAGTCGCTTTCGCTTTTTGACAACACCGAGGAATCCGAGCACCAGCCGCTTCCTTACCTGGTAATCGTGATTGACGAATTGGCTGNNNNCGCGCCTGGCGCAGATGGCCCGGGCGGTGGGCATCCATTTAATTCTGGCGACGCAGCGGCCGTCCGTGGACGTGATTACCGGACTGATCAAAGCCAATTTCCCGGCGCGAATTTCTTTCCGGGTAGCCAGCAAAGTGGACTCGCGCACCATTCTCGATTCCAACGGCTCGGAATCGCTGCTGGGCAAGGGCGACAT
>PKXT01000099.1 GCA_003133505.1 Acidobacteriota bacterium | reverse complement strand
CCCGATGCATCGGGTTGCGGGTCTGGAAAGCCACAACGCGGCGCCAGCCCATACGCAAAAATTCCGCGCGCACTTCCGCCGGCGTCAAACGCAGATTGCGAAAATCGTAGTGCGGGGGTGCTTGCACACCCTCCAGCCGTCCACCCATATACCAGGGGTGCGATTGCTTCGAAAGATAGCTCACGCCAGGATGATGATTGCTCGTGGAGGCAAAGACCGATTTCGCTTCAGCCATTTTATCGGGCTGCCACACGTCTTCCACGTGCAGGGCCGCAAGCATCACACCTTCGGCATCCCGCAGAGCCACGATCTTTCCGGGGGCCAGCTTCTTGGCAAATTCCTCGGTCACATCCAGAACAATCGGCATCGGCCATATTGTTCCATCGCTAAGCCGCATCTTTTCGCAAACGCTTTCATAGTCGGCGCGACTCATGAAACCACGCAGCGGCGAAAATCCGCCGGACATCAGCAACTCGGCATCGCACAGCTGCCGGGGTGTTAAATCCCACGACGGCCAATCTCTTGATTGGCTACGGATTTCCGCGTTACGCTCGGGCGTAACATATAGATTTACCAGTTCCCCGCCATGAGGCGGAATTAGATGATCCTGCATTGGTCCTCTCTCTCCATAAGTTTCCTGGTTAATTAGCTGAAAATCTAAATGAAAAACCGCCTGTGCCCGCCTCGACGGAAGCGGGCAGCCTGGCGGCGGAATCCGCCGTTCTCCAAATCATTGCCGGAGTTGTTATTTCGGGGAATGATTCACCACGTAGTCCCGAATAGCGTCAATGCTTCGGAAGTTCTCGTGGGTGATGTCTTCGTCAGCGATGGAGAGATGAAACGTCTCCTCCAGAAAGGCCACCAAGCGGAAAATCCCCAGTGAATCTATAATCCCTTTTTCGGTCAGCGAGTCGCTATCCGAAGTGACGGTAATTCCCTTGCTTTGCGCCAGTTNNCCGCCGCATCTGTTTGCTGTGTCATGGTTTTGTTCGTCCTGTTTCCGCTAACGCGGGTAAATTAATTGCCGCCGGCAGGAGGCCGCCGGATCCACCTGTCAAGATTCTAAGTCTTGCTCTGCTCCGCCGGGACCAATTCCGCTGTCAGCCGTACCCGATCCGCCTTTCCTGTCGAGGTTTTCGGCAAGCTGCTCCGAATATCGATCACTTCAGGAATCATGTAGCGGGGAATACGGGTCGCACAGTGCTGCTGCAGCTCCGCGCTGCTTACTCCCAGCGATTCCTGCGGAGCCACCACTGCGCGAATCCGGGAGCCAATCTCCGGGTCGGGTACCGCCAGGGCCACGGCTTCGCGAATGCTTGGATGACTTAGCAGCGCTGCTTCAATCTCGCCGAGCTCGATTCGGTAGCCGCGGCTCTTGATCATGCTATCCCGCCGCCCCGTGAAATCATAATTGCCATCTTCGCGTAGCACAACCAAGTCGCCGGTGCGGTAGGCTCTTTCCTCGAAATCTTTCTGCCAACGGTTGGTAATCACTCCCCGGGCCGTTTTTTCCGGGTCACCCCAATATCCCGGCGTGACGCAGGTGCCCCGTGCCAGGAGTTCGCCCTCTTCCCCTATGCCGGCGATGCTCCCGTCATCTTTCACCGCGAACACTTCGGTATTCTCACACGCCCGGCCAATGGGCAATTTCTCCATGCTGGCCAGTTTTTCCCGGTCCACCTGATAATACGTGCAGACATTCGTTTCCGTAGGGCCGTACAAATTGTAAAACTCCGTGTGCGGCATTCGGCTTATCAGGTCCTGCAAATATTTCATGGGAAAGACTTCTCCCGCGAAGAGCAGGACGCGCAGCCCCTGCAGGCTGCCGGGCTTCAGGTTCCCATGCAGCAACAGGAAAACCAGCGCTGAGGGAACCGAATACCAGATGGTCAGCGCGTTCTGATCAATAAACGCCGCCAGACTCGCGGGGAACAGCGAAACTTCGTCCGGCAGCATATACACCGTGGCCCCAGCCTCGAGCGTGTTGTAAATATCGAAAACCGAGAGGTCGAAATGGTGCGGAGCGTGATTCGACAGGCGGTCTTCCCAGGTCACTTGAAATTTGCGTGCACACCATTCCACGAAAGTCAGCGCATTCAAATGCGACAGCATCACGCCCTTGGGGCGTCCCGTGGAGCCCGAGGTATATAGAATGTAGGCGAGGTCGGTTGAAATTACGGCTTCGTTCAGCGCGGTTTTTGGAAACGAATCCATCGCGCTCCACGGCAGCCGCCGCGGCGTGCCCGCGATTTCGGCCTCACTATCCACCTCGACAGTAAATTGCGTTTCGCCCGTCCCCGTTGCGTTCAAATCCGCGAACTTAGCCTTCGACGTCAGCAGCGCGCGAATTCCGCAATCCTTAATGATGTAGGAAATTCGTTCGGCGGGCGCCTGCGGATCCAGCGGCACATATATGCCGCCAGCCTTCATCACTCCCTGCATCGCGACAATGGATTCAACGGCCTTCGGGAAGAAAATACCTGCCCGATCTCCTTTTCCAAAACCCTGGCCCCGCAATAACCGCGCCAACTGGTTGGATTTCTCCTCCAATTGGGCGTAGGTCAGCGTTCGCTTCCTGGCCCATGCGGCAGCCCTTTCAGGAAATCGTTGCGCGCTTTGGCGCAGAAGTTGGGTAAGTAGATAAGCCATTTTTCGAATTATTCGCTACAGGGCGCCGGAGAAAATTCTTTCCGGCGTTCGCGAAAGCGCGGAACGCACCACGCCCCAATAAGCCTGGCGCAAACCGCCGTCAATTTCGCAATTCATACTCGCCCCAGAACCGTGACTCTGAATTTTATTCACCAGACTTAAGAATTACAGCCCGGATGACCACTACCTCGACCTGAAGTTTTGCGCTTGTGACCGTGAGATATGTCCCATTATACACCTCACCGCATTTCTTTCGGACGAATTCGCGCATCTTTTTCCATCCTCGCTCGCCAAGTTTCATAGTGCGCCCAGTTGGCCGGCGCTCTCGCCTGCATGCCCCGAAAGCCTTGGGAAATTCTCTTGGCACACAAAGGGAAAAAATGTTAGGCTAGTTCTTCCGGCTGTTTGCTGCTTTTCGCCTCGGATTTGCAGACGCGCCGTCTCCCGGCCCCAGAGGAGATACGAACCACTTCCGAATCCAGAAGCCGGAACCGCATGTGAAGTTTGGATGGGCTCGCCCCTATTGCCAGGCGGTTTTTACGCGGTCCTGCTTCTTGTAAATAAGCAAACACTGGGTTGGAGCAGACATTCCACAATTCTAAGAACCCGGATGGAAAGGACAAAAAAATGCCAGAAGTGGACTTTGATGTTGCAGTCATCGGCGGTGGCCCGGGCGGCTGCGCGGCGGCGTCTTACCTCGCCAAGGCCGGCCTCAAAACCGTAATCCTCGAGCGCGAGATTTTCCCTCGCCAGCACGTCGGTGAATCCCTGGTTCCCGCGTCCAATCGAGTTTTGAAAGAGATTGGCTGTATAGAACAGATGGATGAAATGGGATTTCCCCGCAAGTATGGAGGGGCCTGGACGGCGGAGGTTTCCGAGAAGGCCGCCTACGATCTGAATTTTCAAGGCTTGGAGGACGATTGCCACGCCGATGTTCGCTTTGAAGAACGCGCCCAAGAGGGTATTGATCGCATTTACACCTGGCACGTTGATCGCGCAAAATTTGACCAGATGCTCTTCCAGCACGCCCAAAGCCTGGGCGCCACGGCTTACGAAGGCGTCCGAGTGCAGGAAGTGGATTTCTCCGATCCAGCGACGCCGCGGATTAAGTTCTCCATGGGGAAACAAGAAATAGCTTTGAGGGTTCGCGTGGTTGTTGACGCGTCCGGACGGCATACCCTGCTAGGCAATCAGCTTAAGCTGAAGCAGACCGATCCCGTCTTCAATCAATACGCCCTTCACACATGGTTTGAAGGATACGACCGCAAACTCCTGGTCCCCGGTGGTCACGGCGGGGGNNCCAATACCTGGGTATGGCAAATCCCCATTTCCGAAACGGTTACCAGCATCGGCGTGGTCACCCAGAAAAGAAATTTTGACAAGTCCAAGGAATCTCGCGAAAAGTTTTTCTGGGATTGCATCGGTACCCGCCCCGCGCTGCTTCAGGGCCTCAAGGCGGCCAAGCAATTGCGTCCGCTTAAGGACGAAGGCGACTACAGCTACGGCATGAAGCAGATTTGCGGTGACAATTTCGTAATGATTGGCGATGCAGCCCGCTTCGTTGACCCCATTTTCTCGAGCGGCGTAAGCATCGCTCTTACCAGCGCCAAGCTGGCGGCCCACGATATCATTAAGACGTCGCAAAACGGTGGCGTATTCAGCAAGGAAAGCTTCAAACTGTATGAAACCACCATGCGCCGCGGCACCAAAAACTGGTACGAGTTCATCACTGTTTACTATCGCTTGAACGTGCTCTTCACCGCTTTCGTTCAGGACCCCAAATACCGCATTGAGGTCCTCAAGCTGTTGCAGGGCGACCTATATGATACCGATGAGCCTGAAGTGCTCAAGGAAATGCGCAAGATCGTAACTGACGTCGAGAGCCGGCCCAATCATCCGTGGCATAAACTCCTCGGTGATTTAACCAACGAAGCGTTTCGTCCCAGTTTCTAAACCACAGCCGAGAGCAGCACGGCGCAACGCGAGTCCTCTATGGCTCGCGTTGACCGCCAGTAAGGCAAACCTATATTCTTTTGAGCTCCGCCGGAAATCGGCCAACAATTTCCCTGGCGGTTTCCCCGGAGCTTAAGAGAGCAATGCGCGCAAACAAACTCGCGCTGACTTACGTCCTGCTGGTCGGGGTGCCGGTGCTGGCCTTATTCGGCATTCTGCGCGCCGGCCGTCTGCTGACCGCTCCCGTTTCGATGGGCGGCATCTGGGATCTCGACGCGAATTTCAACGCCCTCGGCAGCGCGCCCTGCGTGTCCCTGCTGAATGGCATCGACCAGCCCTTTTTCACCATTTCTCAATCCGGTACCAGCCTGCTGTTCGCCTTCGACGACCCTGGGAGAACAACCGTGGCAGGCGCCATTCTCGGCGCCACCGTGAGCATGGGCATGGGATCCTCCGGGTTCCCGGCAATTGCGGAGGGGAATTGTCGCGACACCCACGCTGTCTATCTGCAAGGGCAAGTCAGCAAGCAGGATGACCAACGCATTTTGACTGGCGTACTGGGCATCCACGGTTGCGCCAGGTGCGTCCCCATTCCTTTCCGCGCTGTTCGCCAACCCCCCCAGGCCGGCGGGGACCGCTGATGCCCNNTCCTGCAGATCACCGTTATCATCGCCGCTTCCCGTATGGTCGCCGCCCTGTTCCAACGGATGCACCAGCCCAAAGTAATCGGGGAAATGTTCGCCGGTATTATGCTGGGTCCATCGCTCCTCGGTTGGCTGGCCCCTCACCTTTCTTCCGCTCTCTTCCCTCCATCCAGCCTGGGAAATTTGAATGCGTTAAGCCAGATTGGCGTCGTGATTTATATGTTCCTGGTGGGACTGGCGCTGAATCCCGCGGAGTTGCGCGAGCATGGCCATGCCGCTGTCCTCACCAGCCACGTCAGCATTGTCGCGCCCTTTGTTTTAGGATCGGCCCTGGCTATGTTTCTCTATCCCCGTCTTTCCGATGACAGCGTAAGTTTCCTGGGCTTTGCTCTTTTCATGGGGGCGGCCATGAGCATCACGGCCTTCCCCGTCCTGGCCCGCATTCTCACTGACCGGGACATGCTAGGAACCAGCCTCGGCACCCTGGCAATCGCCTGTGCCGCCATTGATGACGTTACTGGCTGGTGCATTCTTGCCTATATTGTCGCCGCCGTTCGCGCCCATCAGCACACATCCGTTCCGTTGTGGGCCACCCTGACCGGTTTGGTGGGGTTTTTTCTGATTATGCTGTACGTTGTCAGGCCGCTCCTGCGCCGCTTCCAAAGGATTTACAAAAGAGAGCACTTCCTCAGTGAGAACATGATCGCTCTGATGGTCGTGGTCGTGCTGGCCTCCTCGGTAACAACCGAGCATCTGGGCCTTCATCTCCTTTTCGGTTCCTTTCTGGCTGGCGCGATTATGCCCAAGGATCGCAAGTTTATTCGCTATATCCAGAACAAGTTTGAATCCGTAACCGTCGTCCTCTTGCTTCCTCTGTTTTTTGCCTTCACCGGTCTGCGCACCAGCATCCGGCTGATTCAGGGCGCCCAGATGTGGCTTTTTTGCGTGATGATCATCATTGTGGCCATAACAGGCAAGCTGGGCGGTTCGATGATTGCTGCCCGGGCCGCCGGAAGACCCTGGCGGGAATCCGCGGGGCTTGGCGTCCTGATGAACACCCGCGGACTGANNATCATCTCGCCGACTTTGTTTTCGATGATGGTGCTGATGGCTCTGGTCACCACCTTCATGACCGCTCCACTTTTGGAATGGATTTGCCCCATGCGCTTGCTGCATCCCGCTGGAATCGCGCCGGACCCCGGCAAAATCACCGACGAACCGGACTGATCGCGTCTTCCACTCTTCGTGGCCAGCCGTGGCCAGCGGGAATTCATCGCGCGGGATCGAATGCCTTTCGCAAATTATCCGCCGCCTTCCAGGTCCGCCACGCGTCCAGCCACATTCGTCTATAATTGAAAAACCAATCGGCACTTTGATAGGAGCGGACTTTGGACTTTTCCTGGACTGACGAGCAATTAGCCTTTCGCAAATCGGTGATTCGTTTTGCGAAGCAGGAGCTCACCCACGACATGATTGAGCACGACCGTGACGAGCAATTTTCCTGGGACGCGTGGAAGAAGTGCGCGCAATTCGGCATTCAGGGTCTGCCCGTGCCTGTGGAATATGGCGGGGGCGGCGCCGACATCCTCACCACCGCCTGTGGACTGGAAGCTCTCGGATACGGCTGCCGCGATAACGGCCTGATTTTTTCCATCAACGCCCACATGTGGACCACCGAAATTCCCTTCATGATGTTCGGCACCGAGGAGCAAAAGAAACGCTATCTTCCCAAGCTCGCCAGCGGAGAGTTCGTCGGCATTCACGCCATTACCGAGCCCACTTCAGGATCCGACGCTTTCAGCATGAAAGCGCGGGCCGTCCGTAAAGGCGACCGCTACGTCATCAACGGCTCGAAAACTTTCATCACCAACGCGCCCATCGCCGACGTGATGATCATCTTCGCCAATGTTGACCCCACCGGAAATCAGGCCGGCATCACCGGCTTCATTTTGGAAAAGGGCGCGCCCGGCTTCACCATCAGCAAGAAACTCCACAAAATGGGCCTGCGGACTTCGCCCATGGCCGAGCTGGCTTTGGTGGATTGCGAAGTGCCCGTCGAAAACGTCCTGGGCAAGGAAGGCTCCGGCGTTTCGATTTTTACGACTTCTATGGAATGGGAGCGCATCGCCATCCTGGCGGGTCATCTGGGCGCGATGCAGAGGCTGCTCGAAATCTGCGTGAAGTACGCGACCGAGCGCAAGCAGTTCGGCCAAGCGATCGGAAAGTTTCCCGCCATTGGCGAAAAGATCGCCGAAATGGATATTCGCCTGGAAACCGCCCGTCTTGTCCTCTACAAAGCCGCCTGGCTGAAAAGCCAGGGCAAGCATGCCCTCCGCGAAGCCGCCATTTCCAAAGCTTACGTCAGCGAAGCCTGCATCCAGACTTGCCTCGACGCCATCCAGATTCACGGCGGCTATGGCTACATGACCGAATTTGAAATCGAACGCGAATTGCGCGATGCCATCTCCGGCAAAATCTATTCCGGCACCACCGAAATCCAGAAGAGCATCATCGCCCGCTTGCACGGTATCGAATAGCTCATCATTGCGGTAGGATCTTAAAAACGCATCTCAGAATTGTCTGGCCACGACGTATGCTGGCGCAGCGTTAGGTTCTCCTTGCGCCAGCGGAAATGCGCCACAGCGTTTGGCCCAGAACTGCCGTTCACGTTATCGTTGACATACGCGCAGATGTGCGACGCCATGGCTGGACCAGATGCTGCCATCGCTATCGCCTATATTCCGAATACCACCATCATTTTTCGCATTGTCCCGCCTTCATTCTTTGTATGGAAGAGTCACTCAAATATGCAAAAAAGCCCTATGCACATCCTATTCCCCCGCACAAGCAATCAAGACTTTTCTCGGGTACTCTCACCGACCCACTCAAATGACCATTCAAAGCGGAACCACCCGGCCCTCTCGCCGGGAACCATGAAATCAAGGCCAGCGGCAACGGATGGCAAAGAGGCGCTTACAGAAAAGCGTGAATTCTCCGGGTATAGGGAAAAACCTGACGGATGGCTTCGTTTCGCATTTACCCCCTCGCCCAGTTACCTCAAAGAGGCATAAAGGAGACATACGGCGAATATGCAATGCATTCCTAACTGCAACAGAGGCCACAGTCGCAGTCCTATAACCACTTTATTACAAGAAAGTTACACTTTTAAAACCGCTACTGAAATTGAATTTTCAAATCATGCCGACAATACCTCCGCCGGACAGGGCATATCCCGGTGCGTGCCCTGCTATACTCCCAGGGATATGACTTTTATGATTGTGACCTATGAACTGCAGCGCCCGCTCCGCAATGAGGAGCTTCGCTCGCTGGGCGAGTTTGCAAACACTTATGGATTGCAGCGATTCCACCTGGACACGGACGGCCACTATCTGCAATTCGAATACGACGCCTCGCGATTAAAGGAAACGGTTGTGGAGAATGTGTTGCGCGCGGCGAAGATCGCCGTCATCCGAAAAGTAACCGGCGCGGCCCCGCTCGCCCCGCCTCCCGTGGCCGCAGTGACCGCTGTGCCGCCGCCATCCATCACCGCTACTACGCCACCTGTGCCCCCTCCCCTGGCATAAAATGGGGGCGGCGCAATCCCGGCCCGCCACTTCGGATCAGCGGACTGGAATTGCGCGCTTTCCCGCCTTGTCCTATTAAGCGGGTGCCAGTGAACCCGGTTGGACTCTACTGAGATAGATACCGGGCGACGTAAGCGTTGCTGAATTCGATGTGGAAAACCGAAGTCCCCGCCGACACGATCTTTCCATCGGATTGAATTGCCACTGCGCTCACCGAGGAGGCACCCCCGGTCCCCAGCGGGGTAATTACTTCCCCGCCTGTCCCGAAGGTCGGATCCAAAACTCCCACGCTCGTGTAACGCGCCAGACCGAACGAAGATGTGAAAACGCCGGACGTGATTATCCCCGCGGTTCCAGCCGCCACGATGTCGCCATTGGACTGGAGCGCGAGCGCGAAGCCGGCCGAATCCGGCGCCGCCGCGCCAAAATCAGAAATCGCCACTCCTTTTGTTCCGAAAGTCTTGTCCATGGTGCCATTGGTGTTGTAGCGGACCAGTCCAAATCCAGTGTCGCTCGCAGCAGGCGGCGCATTCAGCTTGCTGGTGGTGCCGCCGGCGACAACTATTTTTCCGTCAGGCTGCACAATGATAGCCGAAGCCGATGGCAAGCAGGCCGCGATTCCCGCGGAACCGAAGGTCGGGTCCACCGCTCCATTGGGCTTGTACCGGACGATGGTGCCCGCTTGCTGCGAAGGCACCGGCGCACCCGCCCCGTCCGCCCCGGAAGTAACCAAAATCCTTCCGTCCGATTGTACCGCGACCTGAGTCGGGTTTGGAAACGCCAGGTTGGCGACGCCGGCTGTGCCGAAGGTCGTATCCAGTTGTCCATCGCTATCGAAACGCGCGATGACACTCGGATTAAGCTGGCCGGCCACCACTACAATCTTTCCGTCCGACTGCAGGGCCATATTGCTGGGGAACGAAGTGAAGCCACCCACGATAACCGGGAGGGTTGCGGTAAATCCTCCGCTGCCAAAAGAAGTATCCAGGCTGCCATTGGTTTCCACCCGCGCAACCATCAGCCCGTTGTATGTCTCCGCGACGGCCACGATCTTGCCATCGGATTGGATGGCCTCTCCGTAAAATCCGAGGGCCTGCGCATTGCTGGGAGAGACCAGATTAGCCATACCGGCGGTGCCGAAGGTAGTGTCGAGGGTCCCATTGGTGTTCAGGCGAAACAGCGTATCCGCGAGATTGGGAGGCTGACTGTTGGTAAGTCCGACGCCCGCGACAACGATTTTGCCATCGGTCTGGATGGCGACGGCATTTGCCGCCGACTTCCCCGTTGTGGTCCCAAATATCCCTCCTGTGCCAAACGTCGGATCGAGTTGCCCAGCTTGGGCTTGCGCCTGGGGCGCGACGCTGAAACCTGCCATTAGTACGACCGTGACCAGCGNNCTCTGCAAGATTCTGCTTGCCTGCATGGGAGCCTCCAGAATGGGTTGTCGCGAACCTGCGACCTCCACCCATAAGGCGAAGATCGTAAGCTAGTCTGCGCGGGCACTTGTCGTTGAGTTGTTAACAAATTGTCGAAAAATGGGTACAAGATTTCTCAGACCGGTGAGATTGACGCCTCAATAGTTGAGATTGAGGCATTGCTGCGGAATATGCGCAACGAGCCCGTGGATTGCGGCGGGATTTTCAATTAGTGATGAACTCGAAAATAAAAATGGGATCGCGCTCTGCAGATTCGGCCTAGGCGAGGCCGTTTCATGGGGTCATCCAACCTTGCTTCCCTCTCAGAGGCAGGTGGTAACGAGCCGGACCGCCTCGTGAGTGAGCCCCTTCCTCCTCACTCACCGG
>PKXT01000302.1 GCA_003133505.1 Acidobacteriota bacterium | reverse complement strand
GAAGGCGAAGCCAATCCAGCATGGAAACGCCAAGCGCGCCGCCCGGCTGGCCGCCGGAACGCGCCAGCTTCATTAACAGCCGCGCGATTCCGCGCTTGTCTTTCAATCCCAGCGCGCTGAAACGCAGGAACGATGGCGCGAGATGAAACGGCGCGGGCAGCCACGAAGAGGACATTCGCGAACGTTTCCCCTGGCCATCCGCAAACAACAAGCTGTCGTATTGCCTGATTTTTCCTTCGGCCCCTGCGCGACGGTAAAAATCCGCCAAATTTGTACAGCACCCCAGAGTAATATGCTGGCAATTGTCCACCTGGCTGCCATCCGGCAGCGCATAGGATGTTGCCCGGCCGCCCAGATGTGGCCGTTTTTCGAGAAGGCAAACCCGCAGTCCCGATTCAGCCAGCGCGACCGCCGACGAGAGACCCGCCAGTCCGCCGCCCATCACGATTACCGATTCGCAAGACATTCACTTCCCCATTCCATTGGAACCGCGCTGTTGCAAGAATCCAAAGTTTTCGCGCAGTGGATAGCCGGGCGACCGGCGCGGAAAAGACCTCGCAATCGCGCGATGCGAGATTTGTCGCGCTGTGTTCCAGAATTCCCAGGTAAATTTCAGCCAAAGCCCACAACGCGGCGCGGCTGTCGCGATCGACCAGGCGGATCAGCGGCCAGCCTTCGGCGTAGAACTGCCAGGCGCGCTCGGATTGAAATTCGAGAACCGCTCTCCATTGATCTGTAAAGCGGTGGGCCCGCAAATCCGATTCTTTAGCGCCAAATCGAAGCATATCCTCGCGGGGCAGATAAACGCGATCCATTTCCAAATCACTCGCGACGTCCCGCAAAATATTGGTCAGTTGGAACGCGATGCCAAGCTCCTCGGCCAGTTCCGGCGCTCGCGGATCGCTGAACCCGAAGACGTGAAGGCAGGCCAGACCCACCGTGCCCGCAACGCAATAACAATACTGGCGGAGATCGTCAAACGTTTCGTAAACCCGGGGCGTCTGATCCATTTCCGCGCCGGAAATTAAATCGTGCAGGACGCGTGGTGGAATCGAATACCGTTCCATGGTATCGCAAAAGGCCGGCCAGACAGCCTCAGCCCGATGCTCTCCGCGCAGTACCGCGTCCATTTCTTCGCGCCGTTTAGCTAAGCCGCTTTTCTTTTCATCGAGGCGAGCGGGATTGTCGGCAATATCATCCACCCCGCGCATGAACGCGTACAAGGCACATAGCGCGTCTCGCTTGGCCCGCGGTAACAGGAGAAAACCGTAAAAGAAGTTCTTCGCTTCGCGGCGCGCCACCTCGCGGCAATACCTGTAAGACTCGGCTATCTTTTCAGGCGCGACGTTTGGCATAAGAACCGTTCTCTTTTAGTACCGGATCCGAAACCGGTGCGGCAGTTTGTTGCGCAATTTCTGAAAACAATCTCGCCTTCGAACCCGCCCTCAAACCATCAACCGATCGGGCATGCACCCCGGCAGTTGTTTCCGCACCTCTCGCTCCAGTAGCAGCACGCCAAACTTTCGCCGTAATTGCATGGCCCAGGACGGATGCTTTCGACCACCGGTTTAGCTCCGGCCGGTGATGCAGNNTCGCATCCAGCACCGCGCAACCGCCTCGGCGGAAGAGTTCCAGGTCCAGGCGAAGATGTGGCGCGACCATCGTCTCAAGTGGCGCGCCCGCTGCGAAAAGAATTCGCGTTTGCTCGATCAACTCTTTCATTAGCGCGGCGTAACCGGGGGTAAACCGCTTCGCCAGGATATCCGCCTCATTGACTCCGTGCTTCGTCGCCAAATCGAGCGGAATGTAAATACGCTCCTTCTTCAAGTCGCGTGACACGTCTTGCCAGAAATTCGCGAGCTGGAGCGCCGTGCAGGTGAAATCGGAAAGCGATTGACGTTCCTCATTGCAATAGCCAGTAAGGTACAGCACCAGCCGCCCCACAGGATTCGCGGAATACCGGCAATATTCCCGCACAGATTCCCAACTCCGGTAACGCAGCACGGTTTGGTCCTGGCGGAAAGCCCTCAGCAGATCGCGGAAAGGATCAATGGGAATGTCGCATGAACGCACCGTTGGCGTGAGAGCAATGAACACTGGATGCGTCGCACGTCCTTCGTAGCACCGCTNNTCGTCCAGCAATGGCAGGGCTCGCGTACTATCGCCAATCTCATCGCCCAAATCATCGGCCCACCGGCAATAGGCATAAACGCTGTAAAAGCTATCGTGATAGCGGCGCGGGAGCAGTCTCGATACCACATGGAAATTCTCGTACTGGTGGGTGGCCAGCCAGCGAACGTAAGCCCGCGCATCTTCAAGGCTGCAGCCGTTGGGCGGCAGCATTCGCGCAATCGCCAGTTCCGGCGCGCGCAACGCATCATCGGTTGACGTATGAGGGATTTCGGATTGTCCCGCGGCCATCACACTTTCTCGATCATGAATCGTTGGCTCTAACCACCGTTTTCATCTGGCTTTGCCGGTCTTTCATCCGCTGGAACCACTCCGGCAATTCCTCCAGCGATATTTCACCACTCACGAAATCGCTCGCCTTTACATCGCCGCTCGAAATCGCGGCCAGCGCCTCGCGAATGTAATGTGGCGTATGGTGAAATGTGGATTTAATTGTGATTTCCGCGTAGTGAATTGCCGCGGGATCGAATTCCACTGCCGACCCGCGCGGGCAGCCGCCGAAGAAATTCACCATGCCGCCGCGCCTCGCCATCTGTATGGCTTGCTGCCACGCTTCTGGCCTCCCAACCGCCTCGATCACCGCATCAGCGCCCCGCTGGGAATCCGTCAGTTTCCTCACTCGTGCAACCAAATCGCCGTCATTATTCCCTTCGGACGCGTTCAACACGTCCCGCGCGCCCAGACGCCGCGCCGCGTCCATCTGAGCGGGGCGCTTGGCAACGGCAATCACTTGCACGCCATGCGCCGCCAGCACACGGACAAACTTCAGACCAATCGGGCCGCATCCCAGCACAACGACCGTATCGCCCGATGCGATACTCATTTCGCCAACTCCACGCAGCACGCAGGCCAATGGCTCGATCATGGCAGCATCTTCGAACTTCACGCCCTCGGGAATTTCCAACAGATTTTTCTCAACGATGCGTCCCGGAATCCGCGCAAACGGCGCATAGGCGCCATTATTGAAGACCAAATCCTCGCACAACGTTTCCTGGTGGCGCAGGCAATAAAAACAACTTCCGCACGGTGCGGAATTGGCCGGCACAACTCTCATTCCCACGCGAATGTCTTTCCTCACGCGGCTGCCCGTGGCCACCACCACGCCGGCCATTTCGTGCCCAAAAACCTCCGGCGGCTGGATCATTCGCGCGTGGGAACCATTGCGCCATACTTTCAAATCCGTGCCGCAGGTCAGCGCCGCTTCCACGCGAATCAACGCTTCATCCTCGCCAATAGTGGGAACGGGCACGCGCTCGATTCGTAAATCCTCGGGCCCATAAAGGACGGCGGCCGTCATGGTTTCACGCAGTGCTATTGGGGCACCCCCGGCGAGTTCTTGACCCAAATTCCGCGGATGACTTGCGACGCTCATTGGCGGTGCTCAACCATAATTTTCAACGTGCTCTTGTCTGGCTTGGCGGCGAGCGCAATCGCATCGGCAATCTCTTCCAATGGAAACCGGTGGCTGATCATTTCCCGTACCGGAATGCGGCGCTCAAAAACAAGCCGCGCGGATTCCTCCTGATCGTCAATGGACGCACTGTAACTTCCCAGAATTTCCCGCTCTTCCACTCCTATCGCTGCCGCCGGAAATTCGATGCGCATGACAGGATCGTTGTGGGCGAAAAGCAACACCCGGCCGCCAGGACGCGAAAGCTTCAGCGCTTCTTCCACCAGCGCGGGGTTCGGCACGGCCAGGAGTACGGCATCCGCGCCGCGGCCCGCGGTCCGGGCGAGCACCTCCTCCATCATCCGCGCGCCAGCAGGATCGAGAGCGGCTTCCGCTCCAAACCGAATACTGGCCTCCCGGCGGCTAGGCATGGGATCGCTGGTCAGCACATGCGCGCCTTCCAAACGCGCGAGCACGGCCAGCAGCAAGCCAATCGGGCCTTGTCCAATAACCAATATCGTTTCGCCCGGCGCAACCCTTGCTTTCCGAACGGCCTTCAGGCAGGTATTCACCGGCTCGATGAAAGTGGATTCCTCGAAGCTCACGTCATCGGGAATCGGAATTATGCCGTTTTCCACCACTGATGGCATGGCGCGGACATATTCGCCGAATCCCCCTCCATTGGGATCATACCCGGCGGTCAATCCCGCGCGCTTGTAGAAAGCGCATTGGGAATAGAGCTTCCTCTCGCAATAAAAGCAGCGACCGCATGGAACATGATGGAAACTCGCCACGCGGTCGCCCACACGAAACTTTTTTACCTTCGCCCCGGCCTCTACAACCGTTCCAGCCACCTCGTGGCCGAAAATCTGGGGCGGCGCGGCGAACCCGTGCAAAATTTTCTTGATATCGGTGCCACAAATGCCGCAGGCGGCCACGCGAATCAGAAGCTCTTCATCCCCAATTTCCGGGACGGGAACGCTCTCCATCCCGATGATTCCCTTCCCGCGATAGACACCCGCGCGCATCTGCCGCGCGTTTGGCGCGAATGTCGGGTGCGTTTGTTCTTTGTCTTGTTTAGTCAAAACTATATCCATCATCGAGTGCTATTTCCGGTTCCCAGCGCGCCATATTGAATTTACACGACCGCTGGCATCAGCCAACGGCAGACCCTGCGGATGACCTTCCGGGACTACCTGGAAGAGCGGCGATAAGTTGGTCTAGAAAATGCGCCAGGTTCTTGGCGGCACGCTGGCCCTGCCAGCCGAAACGAATCAGGGACGGCAAACGATGGGGCGCCTTGAGCACAGCACAGACCGCCGGCCAGAACTGTAGCTCACCTCGCGCGTTAATTATCTGAGCCATGCCCGAAGGAAGTTCATCTTCGACGAGGTCTCCAATCGCGCGGATGGCCAGGGATGGCATCCCGAGCTGCGCAGTCTGCTCCATCACAATGAAACTTTCCATATCCACCACATCGCCGAGCGAACTCATCCGTCTCTTGGCGTCCGTTGTAGCGGCCACGTAACTCGCGGTACATAACGTCACCGGCCGTGCTCCCTTCTGCATCGCCCGTGCTAATAGCCCGGTGTCGCTTTCCAGCAAACGCTGGCTTTCCGCTTCGCGGACCTGGCCAGCGGTCACAATCTCACCGCGCTCAAAGCCTTCGCGCAAAGCTCCAGTCAGACCGCAGACGAAGCACGCATCGAATTGCCGGGGAGTGTCTTGCCCCAGCGCGCCAAGCATCGCCTGTTTTGCGGCGCGGGGGCCCATACCCATGACCACGACAAGCACGCTGGACTCGCCCACTTGGGCCTCATATGTTGAAGGACCATACGACACACGAGCAAACTTGCGCGCCCGCCGCCAGGGTGCGAATTCCATTTCCAGCGCAAAAGCTACCAGGAGTTGCAAAAAACGCTTTCCCTTACGGGCCTGCCGTGGGCACGGCACCAGGTCATGGCAAGACGGGGAGCTGGCGCAAAACGCTCCGGCCGATCAGATCGTGCGGGCGTGGGCAAGTTGATTGCCTGCCGCAAACCGAACATAACCCCTACCTTCGTACCAGCGGACAGCGCGCTCAAGCGCCGCTTCCACAGAGCCAGAGCGAAAACCCAGTTCCCTTTCGGATTTCAATGAATCCACAAACATCGCATGGCGGGACATGCGAACTCCCTCAAGCGGAATCCTCGGCTCGCGATTGAGCGCTCTGGAAATAAACCGGTCGGCGTACGCGGCCATCAAGGCCACGGCATGTGGCAGGCGAATTCGAGGCGCGGGTCGTCCGCAAATATAAGCCAGAGCCGTAAGAATTTCCTTCAGCGACATGTTTCGGCCGCCCAGGATGTAACGCTCGCCAGACTTGCCGTGCTCAGCGGCCAGCAGATGTCCCGCGGCCACGTCTTCCACGGGAACCAGGTTCAGCCCTGTGTTCACATAGGCCGGCATACGGCCATTGAGGAAATCCACAATGATGCGGCCTGTCGGAGTCGGTTTGGCATCGCCCGGGCCTACCGGAGTTGTCGGATTCACGATCACAACCGGCAAACCCTGATCCGCGGCCTTTAGCGCTTCCTGCTCGGCCAAAAACTTCGACTTCTTATAGTGGCCAATCATCTCAACCACCTCCGCTTGAGTATTCTCGTTAGGCAAAATGGAGGTCTTCTCTGAATCCGGCCGGTGTACGGCAATTGTCGCAACCGTGCTGGTGTAAATGAAACGGCTCACATTCGCACGGCACGCTGCGTTTAGGAGGTTACGGGTCCCCCCTACGTTGCTATCGTAAATCTCAGCTGGATTTCGGGACCAAAGACGATAGTCAGCAGCCACATGAAATACCCGATCAACACCCGCAACCGCTGTTTCGACGGACGCGGCGGCTCGCAGGTCGCCTTCGTGAATTTCCACCGCCAGTCCATCCAACAGCGAGCGCGAACTGCCCGGGCGTACCAGCACTCGCACTCGGTCACCAGCGGCAACGAGCAACCGCGCCACATGGCTGCCGACAAAGCCCGTCGCGCCGGTTACCAGCGTGATCATAGAATGCGGAATACTTCATCCTGTTGCGCCTGGCTCACCGCATGGAGAGGCGGCGCCGAATGGCCATGCGATGCGGCGCGGCTGCCGGCTGGCAGACTGCTTCCCCCGCCTTGCCCATTGCCCAGGCCCTTTCCATTCTTACCGATGTGGTTTCCCTTTTGGCCGCCCATCTTTCCGGAAAGCTGCCATTGCAACATCTTCCAGGTGTCGCCCAGCTTTTTATTCCCACCCAGAACAGCGGAAGGCTCGTACCCAGACTGCACCATGCAATCCTGGCAACGCGGATCGCGTCCACGTCCATAATTTTCCCATGGCGTTTTCTCAATGAACTCGGAAAATGTGGCGTGATGCGAGTCGGTCATTAAGTAACACGGACCTTTCCATCCGCGCGGGTTGTAGGTGGGATTTCCCCACGCGGTGCACATCAGCTCGCGCTCGCCGCGCAAATATTCCATGTAAATAGGTGAAGTAATGACATTGTATTTTTCGAGCATGCCACTCGCGCGCTGGAATTTCTCGCGAACTTCCTCGCGCGACATGAAAATATCCTTGGTCTGCACGGCGGCATAGGAATATGCCGGCGAAAGCATGTAGCCATCCACGCCCAGGGTCTGGAGATAACCGAATAGCTCCTCAATTTCATCCAGGTCTGTTTCCTTGTAAATTGTGGTATTGGAGCAGACGAGAAATCCCGCCGCCTTGGCGGCCTTAATTCCATCAATCGCTTCGCGAAAGACACCGTCCCGCTCCACGCACAGATCGTGGGTTTTCTCCAATCCGTCCAAATGCACGTTGAAGAAAAACCGCGAGGTGGGCTTCAATTCCGCCAGCCTCTTGCGAATGAACATGCCGTTGGTGCATAGATAAATATTTTTCTTGCGCGACAGGATTTCGCTTACCAGCCGCCCGATTTCCGGATAAATCATCGGCTCGCCGCCACAAATGGAAACAATGGGCGCGCCGCAATCATCCAGGGCCGCCATACACTGCTCCACCGTCAACATTTCGTTAATGGTGCTCTTGTATTCGCGAATGCGGCCACAGCCAGTACACGTCAAATTGCAGGCGTGCAACGGCTCCAGCATTAGCACCAGAGGATATTTCTCCGCGCCGCTCAGCTTTTTGGAAGCCAGATAGCCGGTCATGTTTGCGGTCAAGCTCAACGGAAATCTCATTCGTTCTCCCTGTTAGTTTCGTTCCACGCGCAAAATCTGCCTCATACACTGCGGAGGCAACCGCCTGCCTTCCATCAAATCGCGGCCTTCGAGCATGTTGCGATAACGCGCCAGCGCGTATAGCGGAAACGAGTTCCTGTATAGATGATATTTCAAGTAGAACACGGTTGGGAAACCGGTGCCCGTAAATTCGTCTTCATTCCATGAACCGTCATTGTTTTGGCGCTCCACCAAATATTGGACAGCCCGCTGAACCGACGCGTCTTCCGGACCAAACACAGCCAGCAATCCAATCATAGCCCATGCGGTCTGTGAAGCGGTGCTCTTGCCCTGGCCCTTGCGTGATGGGTCTTCATAGGATTCCACGGACTCGCCAAAACCGCCGTCCGCATTCTGCGCACTTTTCAGCCATTCAGCGGCCCGACGATACGGGGCCGTCTTCGCCTGTCCAATTGTCTCCATCGCCCGTAACACGCCGCTCGAACCGTAAATGTAATTCACGCCCCAGCGGCCGAACCACGGGCCTTCGGCGGTCTGATCCTTCTCAAGAAATGTCAGCGCACCACGCACTACTTCGTGCGAAGCCGGCCAGCCCAGCCGGCCCAGACATTCCACCACCCGCGCAGTCACATCCGCCGTCGAGGGGTCAATCATGGCGTTGTGATCCGCGAACGGGACGCAAGTGAGCACCGATCGGTCATTGTTCTTGTCGAATGCGCCCCATCCACCATCGCGGTTCTGCATGCTGACCATCCAGCGCACGCCCGCCAAGACCGCTCCCTGGAGCCGTTCATTATCCGACGCGCCCGCCCGCGCGAGCGCCATCAATACAAACGCGGTGTCGTCCACATCGGGGAAAAAATCATTGCGAAATTCGAACGCCCATCCTCCCGGCGCAACCCCGGAATTCTTGTACTGCCAGTCCCCTGGACCGACGATCTGCTTTTCCAGCAGCCATTGCGCGGCATTCACCAGCGCAGGATTTCCCGGATCCATTCCCGCTTCCGCCAGCGACACCATGGCAATGGCCGTATCCCACACAGGTGAAATACACGGCTGAACGCGGATCGAATCGTGCTCTTCGATTTCGTACCTTTTAAGGAAACCCATTTCGCGCGCGGTGAGCGGGTCTTCCGGAGGGCAACCTAAAGCCATCAGCGCGTAGATTGAGTTCAACATCGCTGGCAGGATGGTTGCCAGTCCCTCGCTGCGCTCCAGATGTTCGCGCAGCCAGCATTGCGCCGCCGCCAAAGCACGCTGCCGGAGCGGTTTCCAGGGCACCAGCTCGTACATCTTAAGCACCGAATCCATGGCCAGGAAGAAATTGCGCCACGAAATGATGCTGGGGTCCCAGCCAAACATCGCAGGTCTTCTGGACGAGTGGCGAAACAACTCCTCTACGCGCGCACTTTGGGGAATCTCCCAGTCGGGCTTCAACGCATAAATAATCGTCAGAGGGACGACAATCGCCCGCGTCCATGACGACATCTCCAGCAAATTGACATAAAACCACTTGGGAAGCAGCAGCAATTCGGGGGGAACCGCTGGCACCCAATCCCAGCCCACCGCCCCGGCCATAGCCAGATAAAAGCGCGTATACGAGTTCGCTGCTTCGATACCACCTAATTCCAAAACCTTTGACCGCGCGTCCTTCATGTGGGCGGCTTCCGCGGAATCTCCCGCCAATTTCAGGGCAAAGTATGCTTTAATTGTCGCGTTAATTTCCGCCGGGCCGTTGGGATAAATGTTCCAGCCGCCATCGCTCAATTGATCCTGGCGAATGTACTTCGCCAGTTTTTCAATCTTGGGCGAATTTCCCCCGGCAACAATGTATTCGTAGAGAATGTAATCAGATTCGAGAGTGGTATCGGCTTCCAGTTCGCCCATCCAATAACCGTCCAGCTTCTGGGCCCGCAGCAGCCAATCCACACCGCGCTGAATCGCGCGTTTCAGGCGTTCCGGAGCGAGACCAAAGTATCCCTCTACCGGGCGCGGGCCTTCGTGACGGCTGGTTTGAACTGCGGATGCTCTCATCGGATCACTAGGCAACTCAGGCAACTGGGCCTTGCCATCCCAACGGGTCGAAACCGCATATAGACCAGCCTCCACGCTGGGTCGCAGCTACTAGGCCGACAATGGCAAACGTTGCGGCGTACTGGCGTGGTTCTATGACCATAAATAAAGCAGCTTTTTGTTCGATGAATTTTTTTTTAATAATCCGCACACCAGTCGGAACTCAAATTCCTACCAGTTGGGCTATTTCAGAGGTACAGATACAATCCCACACGAAAACGATCCCCCCCAATTTCAGGACGCGGGACTTGGTAAAGATGATTATCGCCCGTCAGCCTCGCCCCGGTCAATAGAAAACGTCTTCCCTTTCAATGCTTGCAGGCTCACGCTCTAACCTGCTGCTCGACAAAAAGACGGAAATCCATCGGCAAAGTTTCGCCTACTTCCATTCGAAACACTGGAGCGGACATTAAGTTGTCGTGTCCTTCCAGAGGCAGGCTCGCGTTGCCTCTGTGGCTCGGCGTGTTGGCAGTTAATGCCAGCGCGGCAGCCATACCCATGGCGCGGCCCAGCCCGCTACGCTCGGCTGCCGCAAACATCACGATCGCGTCCGCGAGCAACCTCACACGTTGCGTTGATTCCTTCCAGAGGCGTTCATCTTTCCTAGCAACCAACAGGAATAGCCTCGGACCAAGCAGTTCCGCAGCCCGCGTCGTCTCGCAGATAATCCACTCTGCACGCTCTTTCCTAAGAATGCTCAGGAGATCTTTCACCGCATCGGGTAGACCGGAGTTATCCGCTTCCAAGAGGATTGACCGACTTGCTCCCGCCGCGAGAAAGCGGCCCGTATCCGTCGCGGAATGCGCCGCAGTCTCTTCCCACAACCGAAAGTCTGAATTATCCGCCTGGGCGCTATGACCCATAACTGGTACCCGAGCGAGCAATCTACAACCCGGCGGAATGTCATGGAGATGCGACGACACCTTTACGGCCGTCCATTGGCGTTCGGGAAATGCCCTCAGAATGGCTTCGATCAAACTGGTTTTACCAACCTTACGACTGATCCCGCCGACCACGAGAATTTTCATGGCATCATTAGTCATGTCGGCATTCGGCATCCAGCACCAGGATTACAGAAATCAGGATAGGAATTATGAAACGAAACAGCGTCTCTAAGGATAGAGCGGAGCTTCACCCGGCGGCCTGTTCTTCCACCGCTTGTGCATCCATAGCCATTGCTCGGGATGTGCGCGAACGAACTGCTCCAGCGCATAGGTAAACCGTGCCGTGTTTTCGCGAATATCAGCCTGCTCGTCGCCGGTGCGAGCCAGCGGGACCGCTGGCTCAAAACGCAGCCGGTGCTTTCGCAACCGCTCGTCCCAATACATATAGGACGGCAGCACCGCCGCGCCCGTTCGCAGCGCCAGGCGCGCCGCACCCGTGGTGGTAGCTGCCTGTATTCCGAAAAACGGCACGAACACCGCCTCCTCCGGCATGGTGTTGTGATCGGCCAGAAAACCCACACTCGCGCCTCCTCGCAACGCCCGAAACACAATTCGCGCCGATTGATTCTTATCAATGGGCCGGTTTCCGGTGGCGCAGCGGTAGGATTCGATGAGCCTATCCACCCGCGAATTGGCGATCCGTCGCGCGAGAAAATAAATTGGATGATGCAGCAACGAAAATGCAATGGGCATGATCTCCCACGCCCCAGTATGGCCGGTGAAGAAAACGACGCCCTTCCCTTTGCTTTCCGCCGCGGCATAATTCTCAAACCCATCCATCACCACCAGCCTCTCTATTGTCTGCCTGGTGAGGTGCGGGATGTGCGCGAATTCCGCCGCCATCCAGCCGAGATGTTTCACCATCTTGCGGACGGTGGCGCGGCGATGCTTTTCCGTCCAATCGGGAAAGGCCAGGCGCAGATTGAAAAGGGCCGTCCGCGTCAGCCGTGGCTGGAGCGGCGCTATCATCGCAGCCACTCTCGACGCGACCATCTGCGCGACGGGCAGAGGCAGTGCTCCCAGAAATTTTAGCAGCGACCAGGCAAGCGCGAATTGCAGCCAGTCAATCACCCAGCTTGAGCTCGATTTGTAAGGAGTTCATACATCGCGCGCCATTATCCACCACGATGAGTTTGCGGGCCAATGGATGCCTGCGCGAAGCGGCGGCTAAGAGCCGCCATTGCCGGCCATCCGTAACTATTTTCTCTTTCGAGCGGGATTACTGGATGCGAAAAACACCGCTCTGCTAAACTTTTCTCTTCATGCCTCAGGACGACCACAGGCTCCATTTCGCGACGTGGGCCTTCGCATTGGCCATGCTCTGGATTTGTGGCTTCAGCCATCTCGGCGCGCTGGGATTAATTGGCGCGGACGAGCCTCGCTACGCCTTCGTGGCGCGGAATATGGCGGCGACCGGCGACTGGGTCACGCCCAGGCTGTATGGTCAGCCGTGGTTTGAAAAGCCCATCTTATATTACTGGGCCGCCGCGGCATTTTTTCGGGTCTTACCGCGAGCGCCAGAATGGGCGTCACGATTGCCCTCCGCTCTGGCCGCGATTTTTGCAACGCTTACAATGGCCTGGACTGCGCGACGACTTTGCGGCGCCCGCGCTGGTTACTTCGTATTGCTCGTTCTAACCAGCTCGGCGGCATTCATCGGCTTTTCGCGATCCGCTTCAACTGACATGCTATTTACCGGTGCGCTTACTGTAGCGCTCGCCAGCGCTGCCACCATCTGCATTCCGCCTCTTAAGCACCTTGGCGCGGTCACGTATGGTGACGCAATCGCGCCGTCGGATATAGAAGCCACAAGATTCACCGAAAAATCCGAATTAATCGTGCTGATCGTTTTTGGCGCTGCTCTCGGCATTGCCACCCTCGCGAAGGGCCCTGCGGCTCTGATTCTCGCGGCGGGCAGCATAGGCTGCTGGGCCGCGCTCTCCGGCCAGTGGCGACGCGCTTTCGGCCTCGCCCATCCCATCGCGATTTTCGTCTATTGCATCGTCGCTTTGCCGTGGTACGTAATTTGCGCGATTCGTAACCCGGATTTCTTTCGAGTTTTTATCCTCCAGCATAATTTCCAGCGTTACCTGACGCCCGTTTTTCAACATCGTCAACCACTGTGGTATTTCATTCCTATCGTGCTGATTGGCCTTTTTCCCTGGACGCCACTGCTCGGCTGGCTGGCGATGGACGCGTGGCGCGCTTGCCGGGAAAACGCGTGGCGCAATTCGGCCGAACTTTTTATGGCCTGCTGGGCAGGGTTTCCGTTCATGTTTTTTAGCCTGTCGCAATCGAAGCTACCCGGCTACATTTTGCCGGCTGTGCCACCTCTCGCCGTCTTGGTTGGACTCACGCTGGCGCGCTCTGCTGCGGCGCCGGGCCGGTGTACCCGGATATTTATGACCATAAGCGGATTTCTGCTTGCAGGGGCCGTGTCATTTCTCGCCTGGGGCAACCGAATTCCTCACGAAGTCCAGAGAATGGCTCACTCCGACATCGTGATTTTGGTTGCCGCGTCCGCTATTGTCGGCATGCTCATTTTTCTGGTGGGGCTGGCCGGAGATCCGCTTCCCGCGATAATGGTTACCGTGCTGGCCATCGCCCTGATTCTCGAATTTGTGAACGTGAGGCTGCTTCCCAAGCTTGATCCGATACTCACTGCGCGTTCCGTTGCCGGGCAAGTCCAGGCGTTTGGAATTCCCGAAGCGTCCATTTCCGCCATGCCTCTCCAGCGCGAATGGCAATACGGTCTTAATTTTTACCTGGGAAACCCGCTGCGCGAATGGGAAATTCCGCTCACCGATGACCGGTGGGTTCCTCCATTTCTATTCCTGGATTACAGCGAGTTCGATGCCCAGCGGCGGCTCTATCCCGACCTGGTCGTCCTTTCCGACCGGTCTCCCCATGCCGTCCTCGTCCGCCTCACTCCTCTCGGGCCTTTCGCCCCCTATGCACTCTTGCGGCCTCCTCACACTTCCCGATAAATACGCCCAAGTGAGACGTAACGAGGAGTAATAAGCCCGAAGGGGGTCATTGCCTTCAGTGAGCGGTGAAGTGTATGGTAGCGCGAGATTGTTAACCAAAGGAGGATGGTCAGCCAGGCAAATGCGCGACAAATTTCTTCCCTTCCCTTTTCGACTAGCGTTACTTGTCTTCTCTCTCCCGGCGATTTGCTCCGCCAGACACCAACCCGCCCAATCCCCTGCTCGGCCATTGGCCCTGAGTGACTCCAAGACTGAGCAATTGCCGCCAATTCCAACGGAGCAGATCCCCGAGGAGGCGGCAATTTCCTCCGACGGAAATCTCTTGGCATACGCCACGAAGATGCCCAGCGGCTCGGTGATCCGCTTGGGTGAGTTGAAGACCGGCGCTGAAAAACAACTACTCGGCCCGTTGTCTGGGCAGTGCGTTCAAGTAGTCTTTGACTCCAGCGGGCGGTTTATTTTCTATGTTTTGAAGTTGAGCGGTTCGAATTTCGAAAATGCCTATTGGATTTCATTGGAGGGCGAAGGCCCGGCGGTGGTTGCGAGCAATGTCGGTGGCGGCGTGGCCATTAGTCCTGATGGGTCGCAAGTGGCATTCGTCCGGGCGGCCGGAACGTACGGGAGTGAACTGATCGTTGCCAACTCAGATCGTACCGGCGAGCGAATATTGGTCCGCAGCGGCGCGGATCGCGGGTGAGCTAACGAGGACGGTTAGTCGTGCCCTGTTTCGCGCCCTGCGCTAATCCGTATCCAACACCTACTGCAATAGCCGATTCCTAACGATTATAATGCCTCTCGGTAATACTGATGAAAATCGTTGACCTTCGCGAGGTTCACCCCCGCGCGCTTGACCGTCTCTTTGACGAGCAGGCGCGTTTCTGGCGCGAAGTATTTCTGTGGAATTACCGCCCCGCGTTGGATATGATCCGCCGTTTTGTGAGTACGCGCTCGCTGGAAGGCGTCGCTGTAACCGATGGCGATGAAGCGGTTGCCTACAGCTTTTACATTTTCGAAAACCGCAAAGGGCTGATTGGCGATTTTTTTGTTTCGCCGCGTTTTTCGCCGCTAGAAGTTGCCTGTCCCCTGCTCACACGCATTTTGGCGCTGCTCCAGTTTGTTCCATGGGTCAATCGCGTGGAAACCCACATCATGCCGCTCGAAACCGATGTGCTGCAATTCCTAACGCAGCATGATTTCTCGCTCTACGAGCGCCAATTCATGCGTCTTGACTTGCAACGGCCTGCAGATCCGTCCAGGGGCGTCACGAGCGCCGTCAGAAATCCTTGTGTGCCCAACACAACAAATCGTGACGCAGGTGGGGTGCCTACGCGCGATGCAGCACACGCCAGAACGCCCGGCGCAATCGCAAAATCGGGCCCCTTTATTGTCGAGCGGTGGAATCAGCGCGACACGGATGGCGTGGCACGCCTCATTCACCTCGCCTATGCCACCCACATTGACCGTCAAATCAATGATCAATACTCCTCCCAAGAGGGCGCTCATCGTTTTCTTCGCAATATCACCCAGACGGTGGCTTGCGGCGAGTTTCTGCGCGAGGGATCTTTTGTTTTGCGGCCGCGCGGCGAATTGCAG
>PKXT01000201.1 GCA_003133505.1 Acidobacteriota bacterium | reverse complement strand
TGCCGCAACCAGGCTGAACCAAGCTGTGTGTATGCCTGTCCCCACGACGCTGCGCACCGAGTAGATCCGCATACATATTTTTCTGGAGTGATGGCCGATCCCGGTTCTGGAAAACGAAATGGATGACGGTGGATTCCTTCGAAAACGCGATCAGGAAAACGCATGCTAATTGATCGAACGCATCGCAACTGGCTGATTGCTTCATGCGCCATTCTGGCCGTCGCCACGGTCGTCTATGTTCCCTACGCAATCCAATCTACGAGTGGCCCCAGCGGGCACAGCACGCTGGGCCTCATCTACGGCAGTGTCGGCTCCGCGTTCATAGTCTTTGCGGGAATACTTGGAGGACGCAAGAAAGTGCCCACCTGGCGGATTGGGCGCGCGCAGACATGGATGCGCGGGCACNNAGCCTCCCGATGATTTTCTTCCACGCCGGTTTCCGTTTCGGCGGGCCGCTTACTGCTGTGCTGATGATTCTCCTGATTGTGGTGGTCGCAAGCGGAATTTTCGGCGCCGTGCTACAGCATTACCTGCCGCGAACGATGATGGAGCAGGTGACCTTTGAGACCGTCTTTGAGCAGATTGATCGCGTCCGTGGCCTTCTCCGGGAGGAGGCCGATCAGATTGTCGCGGCGGCGTGCGGCGCGCGGGAGCGGCCAACGCAATCGGCCAAGGCCGAAAGCGCGCCGGCTGTTGCGTCGGCCGCCACAATCGTGGTGGGTGAGGACGAGGCGGCCATCCTGACGCGCTTCTATCAGAATGAAATGACCCCGTTCCTGCAGGAGTCTCGTCCGCGCGGCTTGCGTCTGGCTGACGCGGGAAAGGCCCAGGAATTCTTTGAAGAACTGCGTACTCTGCTTCCCCCAGCCGTCCACGGGACGGTGAATGACCTGGAAGAGATTTGCGAAGAAGCGCGCCAATTGCTCCGGCAGGTACACCTGCATCACTGGCTGCATGGATGGCTGATCGTTCACGTCCCCTTGTCTTTCGCCCTGCTTTTTCTGGGGGTCGTTCACGCGGTGATGGCATTGCGGTACTGAGTCCGTCGAAGGGAGATTCTTTCGTTGTCTCGAACGCCCCGCACAACGAAGAGATTGGCGCAACGCATCGACGTGGATTATTTCCATCGTCAGCACCCCTTGCGCCAGTGGCGTTTCCGCATCTCTCTTGGACTCCTGGTTCTCGCCGCTGTCTGGCTTGCCTGGTATCTTCCCGCAAGGAACCGCAGAGTTTACAGCAGTGGCCGGAATTCTCCCGCCCATGCCGTGTTCGCGGCGAACTGCTCTGCGTGTCATATCCAGCAGGCTGGGGTTTTTCACGAGGTGGCGGCCGACAGCGCCTGTCTTTCCTGCCATGACGGCCCCATCCACCATCTGAATCAAGCCTTCAATCCCACCTGCTCATCGTGCCATGTCGAGCACCGCGGCCACGGGCGTCTGGCCGCGGTGAGCGATGTTGCGTGCACTCGCTGCCATGCGGGTCTGGTCACGCGCGGCGCGCTGGCTAATTACAACCGCTCGATTGACGGCTTTGTCTCTGATCATCCGGAATTCGCCCCGGTTCGCCCTGGCCATTCGGATCCGGGCACAATCAAGCTCAATCATTTCGTCCATATGAAACAGAATCTCCGCGGCCCGAACGGCCCGGTCCAGCTGGATTGCTTCGATTGCCATCGCACGCCGGCGGATAACCGCCCGTTGCGTTTTGGCTCTGCGGCGCGGCCGCCCGGTTCCCCGGCGCCCGCGAAGGATATGCTGCCTTCGGATGACGACCGCGCCTACATGGCGCCGCCGGCATACGCAAAGCACTGCTTGTCGTGCCATCCGCTCACGTTCGACAAGCGCTTTAGCGAAAGCGTGCCGCACGACAAGCCCCGGATCGTTCACGATTTCGTGGTGAAGAGATTCCAGGAATATATTGCCGCGCATCCTTCGGAACTACGGGTTGTTTCGCCGGCCGTCAGCAACCTGCCGGAGAAACCGCTGCCTGTTTCGGTGCGCGTGCTGACGCCCACGCAGTGGGTGAATGAAAGAGTGGCGGAATCGGAACTGCTTCTTTGGAATAAGACCTGCAAGGAATGTCACACGTTGAGTTTTTCTGCCGGCTCCGACCTGCCGGTGGTTGCCCCATCAAATATTACAAAGCGCTGGTTCGCTCATTCCGTGTTCGACCACGACAAGCACCGCTTGGTGACTTGCACCAGTTGTCACACTGGCGCTATGACCAGTCAGGAAACAAGCGATGTCCTCCTTCCTGGAATCCAGCTTTGCCAGCAGTGCCATCATCCCGGAACTGAGGCGGTCGAATCCGCCTGCTTCGAATGCCACTCCTACCACGACTGGAGCCAGCGGAAGGAGGTGAAAGGGAGGTTCAATCTCCCGGAGTTGCCCGGGGGACTTGTCCCGCCACAAACCACGCCGGGATTCTCGGGCATGAAATGACTCTCTGGCGCAACAGCGCGGTACTGGGGAGCGCACTGACGGAGTAAGGGTGCCCGGGACTCTTCCTCTCCGCCGGGCAGCCAGCCGCCCATCGCCGCGGATTAGTGCACTTGAACCCCTCCAGGGGGATCTCCCATCGCCACTAAATCCTTGACAGTCGGAGGCCCCCTGCACTATCGTCCGTCCAGCCTCCGCCGCAGTATTTGCGCGCATGGGCATAAGTATTAGCTCGCACAGTTCAAGTTTTATATTTCTATCTTTCCATTGGCCTGCTCTTGCACCTAGCTTACCGGTTCAAAAGGAGAACACATTTATGAACAGAGCCTTAAGATGTTTCCTGGCAGTTACGGTTTGTTCCTTCATGTTGGGGTGGCTACCGGTTCCCTCCCGCGCTCAAGCTCCTCCAAGTAATACGAAGCACTACGTGGTTACGAATAACGACGATCCGTCGGGCAATACCGCAACCGTGTTTGCAATCAATCCGGGCAATACCGCAACCGTGTTTGCATTAGCACCTAACCCTCTAACTCTAAGCGTGTCACAGACTTTGGTCGCAACCGGCCAGGTCGGAATAGGTGGCGGCTATTTCTCGAACAACCGCATTGCGCAAGCGGGCAGCGACAAGTGCCTTTATATTTCCAACGCGGGATCGGAAACCATTACCGGTTTCGCCCGCAC
>PKXT01000086.1 GCA_003133505.1 Acidobacteriota bacterium | reverse complement strand
GAATGAACTGGCGGGACGCCCTGGAATTGCTTCCTCAGGTCGGGCCGAAACTCAAACATTCTCGCTCCACTTCCTTTCGGGACACTTCCGTTGGGCGATAATGGCTTCGATAATCTTGAAGAAGCAGAGAAACTGGTAAACGGCGCTGCTGCCCAAAGCTTCCCGTATGAGCTGGCATATCCCCGAAATGGAGCAGAGGAGTGCCCGGGCACGCACGCTATCCCGTTGATTTCAAACCCAGACGGAATTTTTGCGCACCACAGCAGATCACGGTGCGAGATATAGGTGAGAATCGAATCCGCATTGATCTTGTTTAGCCCCGTGGCGCCCATGTAGGTGCGCAGCCCATTCAGTCGTTGCTGTTCCGTCGTTACCATTCGCTTCGGCAACACGCGCTTCTATGGCTGTGATGTAGCGATCTGCCGCCTCACCGAAAGCGAGCCGCGCAAACTGCTGTCTTGATGCCGTCAGCTTGCCATCTGTGGCGCGTGCGATCAGCTCCTTCTCTGGTAGGGTCAGTCCTGGGAATAATAGAGGATTAAGTTTTATCATTCTTCACTCACGGCGAGGTCGAACGCTTCACGCAAAAACGGAATGATCATGCGTAGGTCCTCGGCGGTCCGGACAAGGGCGACGTGTAAGACGCGGCTGTCGCCCTGCACGATTTTGATGAAGTACGGTGTGCCGGCCTTGCGACCGAGGTGAATCACCACGCGCAACGCATCCCGCATTACCGTCAGGTCCGCAAAGATGCGGGTCGTCCGGAAAAGCGCGTACCGGTTACGTGTGACTACCTCCACGTCGCCAAAGCCCCTTACGGTGGTCTCGAGTTTCCGGTAGAGATTGGTGAGTGCCGGTGGCCTATTTTTGAGCAAGGTAGCAGCGCTGCCTACCCCGCACGCGTGACGTTGATTGACTTGACGAAAGGTCCGATCACACCGCGGACATGACCAACTCATAAAGTCTTTAGTACACCGGGAACACACATCTGTCAACGTCCGGCCTTCACAGGTGCAGTCTGATCCGCACCTTGCGGCCTAATACTTCTTGTTTACGTAGGCATAAGCAGCGGCAAGAACCGGTATTTATCGTAACAAATCTGTTGTGTCGATGGCAGGAGAAGCGTACGGTGTGCAAGTCAGGGGGCCAAATTGGAAATTCTGGTTGGTTCGAAGTGCGCAGCCTGTGGCATCAAAACGAAAGATGACGTGGTCGCCCCTGCGGCCTTTGGCCTGGGATCTAAATAGCTATCTCCAAGTACAAGCTATATTGCATGAATAGTGTCAGTTGACCAGCCTTTGTGTTTACTTTCGTTTTAGCGGACCTGAGCCGATCGACTAGTTTTCCAGTCGCCTCAATTATGACCTCGGGGCGATCATGGGCGATATCGTGTGAACTGCCTTTAGCTACTATCAGTTTCCCATCGCAGGCATTATTCGCAAAGGCTGCGTGAGCGTCCTTCCAATTCTTAACATCAAGTTTCATGGCGGGTGGAAAGGGCGTTCCTTCAGAGACAATCACCACGCAGGGGATTGAAGTCGGCCAAACAACCTTGTTGAAATCATGACTCGTCTGGACATACGCCACGGTTATCGCTTCCAGGGTCCTTGTCTTTTTATCAGGATGCGCGGCCAGTTCGGCGGCCACCATGGGTTGAATGATTGGGTCCATGTGCGCGACTTCCTCATCGGTTAAAAATTCCGGGACCATCGTGTCCACCAGGACTGCGCCAGAGATCCAGTCTGGATGCCGAATTGCGAGATAAGTCGCGACCATGCCTGCAAACGAATGCGGAATCAGCACCAGATCGTGGGTGGCTCCTAGTTGTTTTAGTCCGGCCTCAAGGTCTGTAACCGCGTCCTCCATCCGGAATGGAGGTGGAACTTCGTCACTTGCGCCAAGCCCTGCACGGTCGTATGTAATGATCTCCGAGCCGGTGCGTTTTGCAAGTGCGGGGATGATGCTGTTCCAGTAGGTGGAATCGGCCCCGCCCCCTGCGTCCAACACCAGGACAGGCAGACGGCCACGCATGATGTGGAATGCCAAATGGTGTCCATGAACCAAGACATCACGCGAAGACATTCTGACAGGCGCTTGCGCCAGCGGTCCGCTTGCACCTGCACAAAGAAATGTCACAACAAGGGCGACTTGCTTCACAGCCTGCACTATGATGCCTTTCTAGCTGTTTCAAAGTCTGGGGCGATCATTGAATCAGGAGACCGGCTGATATTATACCTCTCGCTCTAAATGAATTCCATATCAATGAATGAAGTTCGATGAAAAGATCGACACCGAGTGCAAATCCGAAACAAGCGGAATCCTGCGGCTGGACGCAATTGAAGCAACTGCCCCCACAGCAGTAAGCGTTTCAGTGGCTTCCCTTCATCAAGGCTGCCGCGCATCGCCAAAGAGTGGCCCCTGTAGGGGGACCAGCGTCGCCTGTTTCCCAATTTCTACGGCGATTTGCCTCATTTCCTCGTGGATGTGGCCATTGGTAGCCAAAACTTCCGGACCGCCAGGATGAAAAGGGTGGCCCGCGAAATCGCTCACGCGGCCGCCAGCTTCGCTGACCAGCAACATTCCCGCGGCTGTATCCCACGACTTCAACCCAAACTCCCAAAATCCGTCGAAGCGGCCGCAGGCGATGTAGCACAAATCTAGCGCGGCTGCGCCGTCGCGGCGCACCCCATGCGAGCGAAGCGTGAAATCCCAGTAATAATAAATGTTGGAATTTAGCGTGCGCTTTTGCACTGGAAACCCGGTGGCCAAAAGTCCCTGTGCCAATTTTGAGACCGCGGACACATGGATTGACTCGTCATTGAGCTGCGCGCCTTCGCCTGCCGCTGCAGTGAACAATTCATTGTGGATCGGGTCAAACACAACGCCTGCAATCGGCTCCCGATCCTTCAGCAATGCCATGGAAACGGCGAAGCAGGGATAGCCGTGGGCAAAATTGGTGGTGCCGTCGAGCGGGTCAACGTGCCAGACGTACTCCGCTGCGGAATCTCCGCTGCCGCCGCCCTCTTCCGCGACGATTGTGTGCGAAGGAAATTCCCCCCGCAGACGCTCCACAATCAGAGCCTCGGAGCGTTGGTCGGCCTGTGTGACGATGTCCACTTCGCCCTTGTAGCGAATTTCCGGCGGCTTGGCGTATTCCTCGCGCAAAATCTCGCCGGCTTCGCGAGCGATTTCAATCGCGCCGCGTAGAAATGGATTTGACGAGTTGGATTTGTTGATGTTCATTATCACTATTCAGGTGAATTATTCATTGGGGCCGGGCGCTCCCGGCTGCGTGGCTAGCCGGCAAATCATTGGGTGTCGCGCGCGGCGCGAAATAGCTCTTTTGGTAGTGCACCGAGTAATTTCCATTTACCCGAATTTCGACGTGCCGCAGCGTCCCAGCGGGCGGCTTAGGATCGGGATAATAGCGCAAGCGGTATTGGGTGCGAAGCTCGCGGTCCACGCGCGCAAATGCCGGATCGAGATCCGAGGACGAATCCACATAAAAAAGGTCTCCGCCGGCGCTGTCGGTAATGGTATCCAGAGCGTGTTCGCCAGCCGTGTTCCGCAAATTCTCCGACGGGCTAAATCGCACCAGCACGGTATAAATTAGTGCGCCGGATAAAATGGCCGCGCGCCGCGCGTCTTCAAAATGATAATGGCTGGTGCTTTCGCCCGCATCGGTAACCAGGATGATGGCGCGCCGTCGATCTTCCGGCTGCCTGCCAAGTTGTCGCGAACCCATAACCACGGCGTCGTAAAGAGATGTCCCCGCACCGGTCTTCAGTTGCCGCGTGGCCTGCTGCAGTTGGGGGACGTTATTGGTAAAGGGCGAAAGCTCGGTGACATCGTCGGTGAATTCAAATACCGCCAGGCGGTCGCTGGGACGAACCACTTGCTGGATGAATCGCGCTGCTGCTTCCCCCTCCAGCTTCAATTCCGCAATGGCGCTCAGGCTCGTATCCACCATTAACGCGATATCCAGCGGCTGGGTAGTTTCCGGTTCGAAGCGGGCAATCTGCTGAGACCTCCCTTCCTCCAAAACTTGAAACGCACTCTGCGGAAGATCGATCACCGGCTTGCCATTCAGGTCAAGTACGCTGGCCAGGATGCTGACCAGGTTCACCTCCACACGGATGGGCTTGTTTGGCTGGCGCTGTGGAGTCGCAGTCCATGCCGGTGATGCGACAGGCCCAGCGTGAACAGCAATCGCCGCAATAGTGAACATGGAAACCACGGCGATGCGCAGTGTCATCACCGCTTGGATGCACACGTCGCGTGCGGAGTCGCGTTCGAGGGAGCTTCGCCTTTAGCCCAGGCGGAACCGTCGGCAAAAAACTCTTTCTTCCAAATGGGCACCGTGCGCTTCAGGGTGTCAATGGAGTAACGGCAGGCGTCGAATGCCGCGCCTCGATGGGCGGCGCTGACGGCAATTAGTACGCTGGTTCCGCCAATTTCCAGGCGGCCCAGGCGATGGATGATGGCTATTCGATGTACAGCAAATTGCTCGCGCGCCTGTGCCGCGATTTCGCGCATCTTGGAGAGCGCCATTGGGGCATACGCTTCATATTCAAGATACTGGGTCGCGCGTCCTTGGGAATGGTTGCGCACGATGCCTTCAAAGGCGGCGACGGCGCCGTCTTCCGCAGCTTTTACGAAGGCAATCCATATTAGGACGGGGATGGGCACGCGCAACAATTGGCAGATTTCGTCGCCGGCTTGGTCAACAACCGGGGCCTGAGGGTTTTCGCTGACGTCGGCACTGCTTTCCGCAGCAGCTTCAGAGCTGTCTTCTGCCCTGCTCTCACCGCCAGTTCCTCCACCACGTGGCGAAAATGACCCGCCGCTAACCGGCGGCAAAAAGGCGATCTCGTCGTCATCTTGAAGCGCCATATCCCATGGCGCGTATTCCTGGTTGCGAGAGCCAATCACCATTTCGCGAAACGGCGCGAGCAGAGGATAAAGTCCTTGGAAATAGGCGAAGGCATCACTCATTCGCGCCCCGAGGGGAAACTCGGCCTCCATCCCCGCGCCTCCCACAATTTCGCGAAGCTGCCCAAAAAATAAAACGCGCACCCGCATCCCTGCGATTGTACCGCGCCATTTGTATGGGCGGCGTATGATGTGTGCATATATTCGCCCTGCTACTGAACGGGCGACGCGAGACGCGCAACGATGTCGAGCTGGGCCGCGGCTCTGCGCAAAGCGGCGGCGAGTTCGGTGGCGCCTTCCTGTGCGGCAGCCAAATCCTTGCGTCCAAGGGCTTCGGTGACGCCGGGCAGTACCACGCTGGCATAACCCGTGTAAGAGCCTGGCGCGTAGATTTCATGTCGATACCACGGGCGCCCCGCAAGGCCTTGAGGCGAGAGGAACGCCTGCTCGACGCCAGCCAGCTCGTGATTGAGCGCTGTCAAGTTCAATTGCGAGTTGTCTAATTGGGTAGCGCTATCCAGGGTTGCGGATCCTGTTATAGCCCCCGTGCCGGAAGCTTCAAAGCGCTCTACCGCTTGTTGCGCGCGTCTGGCAGCGGCGGTGAAGTCAGCTGACGCCTTCATGATGGGCTGAAGGTCGATTTGCCTCAGATCTGGGCTTACATTGGGCGATTTCTGAGCGGATGAGTTCTGTCCGGCCAAATTCGCCTTTTCCTCTTGATGGCCTTGCAATCCAGTTATAGCGTGTGAAATTGCCGCAGCATAAGACGGATAATTGAACGGAATCACATCGGCATTAGACAAGCGCAGCGCCATTATCCCAAGAATGCGAGCCATCGCGGCGTGATAAGCGAATGTGGGATCGCCGAAGTGCTTCATCCAGTAGAAATCGTCGTATTGCGAATGATAAACGCCGTAGGGCCCATTAAATCCCATATCAATAGAAGGAATTCCGATGTGGTCTAGAAAAGGGCAGAAATCTGAGCCCGCGCCCAGCACGCCAATATTTACGGTCTCGCCGTCCAAAGGTTTTGGCTCTGGCCTTGCAACGCCGGTTGAAGTTTGGGTATCCGCCGCGACGCGCTCCTGCCAGACCTGGTAAATGCTGCGGCTAACGCGCGGATCGCTGACGGCGGAAGCGGCGTCGCGAATCATCTCCTTGAACGACGGCACAGCGGATGCGCCGAAATCCGCTCCAGCCACGCCCACGTCAGTATTGACATATGCCAGCGCTTTTTTTTGCAACTCCGTAGCGTGGGTTTCCACCCATTCCGTGGAGCCAATCAAGCCGAATTCTTCGGCGTCCCATTCACAAAACACAATAGTGCGCTTCGGTTTCCATCCGGCGCGCGATAACTGGCCGAGGGCTCGAGCCGCCTCGAGCATCGAAGCGGTACCGCTATTGGGATCCACAGCACCGAATACCCACGCGTCATGATGATTGCCAAAGAGCACCCAGGAATCATCGTCCGCGCCGCGCAGCCGTGCGATAACGTCATAAATCATGCGCTGCTGATAATCCATCTTGAGTTTCAGATGGACGACCGCTCCTCCGGGACCGAGATGATAAGTCAGCGGAATGGCGCCTTGCCAGCCCTTGGGGACGACCGCTCCATCCATGTGGGAGAAAATAGCCTGGGCGTCTAATGCATTGATGGGAAGCACTGGAATATGAGGCAAATTTTTCGCGTCATTCGGCGAAAACCGGGTGGCTGTTGAGGTGGCCCCTACGCCGGGAGTGAGCGGATCGCCCGGATAGATGGACGTGTAAAGAACGGAACCGCGCTGGATTCCACTCCATGGCCGCCAGGGTCCGCGCGGGTCAGGATCGCCCGCGAAATACCCATCGTCGGCGGGATCGGAATAGATCAGCAGTCCGGCAGCGCCATGCTCCTGTGCAAGTTGCGCTTTCACCCCGCGAAAGCCTTCACCATAGCGCGCTAATACCACCTTGCCCGCCACACTGACGCCAATCTTGTCCAGGCGGGCGTAGTCGTCGGACATGCCGTAGTTGACATAGACAACCGGCGCGGTCACGTCTCCGGATGCGGAATAGGCATTGAAGGCGGGAACGGCGCGAGAATCATAACTGTCCTTATCCGCCTCAAACGGCTGCTCTGGCGTCGCCAGCGCCTGAGTTTGCGGGCCTGATGGTCCGGTGGTTTTCAATTCCAACAGGCGTTCCGCGGGGGCCGGAAGCCATACGGAGAAGGATTCGATCGTTGTGTCGAATCCGAAAGACTGATATTGATCGCGCAGCCATTCGGCAACGCGATGGCTAGCCTCGGTTCCGGCCATGTGCGGCTCGGAAGTGAGACGCCGAGAATTCGCTTCAGCGTGGCTGGGGTCGGGAATTGCAAGGAGCTTTTGTTCGGTGACGCGCTCTTCAGCGACGTGCTTGGGGAAGAATCCTTGGATAGCGGCACTGTCGTCGCCGTAACTGGTTTCCCAGGGAACAACCAGCAGGAAGCAGACAATCACTAGAACGGAAAAATTCACCAGATGTTTTATATTCATTTAGACTCACCGCGCAAAAATTCTCCCCCGCACAGATACGGCGCATTATCTTACTCTAACTGGGACGGAGTATAGCCGGAATTTAGCCCACTGCTTGTGGGCCTCGGTCCATAAGCTTAGTCTGGACAGTGGATGCGCGCTAAAGGCTTTCATTCATCATGACAAACATCCATAGAGGGCCATCATGAAAATTCTTGTCTCGGGAGCTTCGGGCTTGGTGGGATCCGCACTGATACCGCAATTGGAGAGCGCGGGACATTCCGTGGGACGGCTCGTGCGCCCGGATTCAAAATCCAATACCGCGAGGGGACAGAATATTGTTTGGAATCCTCAAACAGGTGACTTTGATTTGAAAGCTGCGGCGGGAGCGGATGCGGTGGTTCACCTGGCGGGTGCGTCAATTGCCGATGGACGCTGGACAGCGGAACGAAAAGCCCTGCTGCGCAGCAGCCGCGTGGACGCAACCCGACAGTTATTACTCGGTTTGGCCAAGCTGCCGCAACCTCCGCGAACATTTATTTGTGCATCGGCCATTGGCTATTACGGGAACCGCGGCGACGAAGTGCTCACGGAATCCAGCGCGCCGGGAAACGATTTTCTGGCTCGGCTTTGCCAGGAGTGGGAAGCTGCGGCCCAAGGTACGGAACGGCTGGGAACGCGAACAGTTATCCTCAGGTTCGGGATCATATTGAGCCTGGCTGGTGGTGGGCTGCCCCGCATCATGTTGCCGTTTCGCCTGGGCCTGGGTGGAAAGCTGGGAACGGGCCGGCAATGGACATCCTGGGTGGCGTTGCAGGACGTTATTGGCTTGATTTTATTCGCGCTGGATCATTNNTCCTGATTTACATGGCCCGGTGAATGTAGTCTCGCCCACCCCTGTGCGCAATTGGGAATTCGCCGGAAGTTTGGGACAGGTAATGCACCGGCCATCTTTCTTTCCCACGCCCGCATTTCTGCTGCGGCTGGCAGTCGGTGAAATGGCGGATTCCCTCCTGCTGTCCAGTCAGCGCGTAATACCCGAAGAAGCGACTCAGGCCGGTTACTCTTGCCGCTATGCTTCTTTGGGCGAGGCCTTGCGGGCTATCGTACAATGAACGCGTTGGCGAGGTTCGTGGTCAAGAATGCGGGGTCGGGGTGGCCGGCGAGCCGCAAAATAATCGTTCTGCGGAATTCGCCTTAAGCGGCCTAGAACATTTTTCGCAGCTGGGTCTTGACATATCAATCATATTTGCTAGCATTGCGCCTGATAGTACTAAGGCATTGGCGCTTATTTCGGACATCTGACGGAGGTTAGGCATGCAAGCCCGCAAATTCGTTGCGCTGTTGTTGGTTTCACTTATCGCCATTCCCGGCTACGGTAATCCTGCGGCTGTGGGGATCGTGCAGGGAAGCACAGCGGCCATGGTGCGCGGCGCCGACCTTGTCCAGGGAACCACGGTTTACAGCGGCGATGTAGTGGAAGTGGGATCGAATGGCAGCGCGCAAATCGCCTTTACCGGCGCATCGCAGGTGATGATGCTGGAAAATACCCGCGTGCAGTTTTTGTCGTCAGCGGCTAAGGAGCCGGTGCGCGTAAATGTGGAAGATGGTTACGCGAAATTCCGCAGCACGGCTGCGGCTCCGGTTGTGGCCATGTTGGGCGATGCAACCGTTCGCACCGAAAACGCGGATGGCGTGGGGACAGTTCAAATCATCAATTCCCACTCCGCCCTGATTTCGGCCGTGAAGGGGAACCTGCTCATTTCCACCATGGCGAATCCCACCATTACGATCGTACCGGAGGGTATGGCTTTGACCGTGCAAATGGTGAATGACTCCAGCGCGCAGTCGGGCGGCTCCGCCGGCGCAAGCGGTACCCCGCCGCCCGCCAACAACAATCACAAAAACCGGAAGATTCTGGTGGGTGTAATTATTGTGGGTGCCGCGCTCGGTATCGGATTGGCGATCGAACAAGGTGGGAATGGCAATTCGCCGTCGCTCAGCCCGTTTCAGCCATAGAATCTGTTTTAAGCATTCGCTGTGAAGGGCGTCCCGAGGGTTGGGGCGCCCTTCATGTTTCTGGGGGGATATGAATCCGAATCCGCAACTTGCTGCAACGGGTTGTCCCGTTGCGCCGGGGCGCGCTACGGCGTATCGTACCCTTCAGCTTTAGGCTGGCTAGCCCGATGCCGCAAGATCCGGCTAGCCCGAAGTGGCGGTTACTTCGGATTCAAGCAGCAATGTCGGTTTGTCAACGCGGCCTTGTTCGGCAGTCTGCAATTGTGGTGGGTTCGCGGAGCGTCGGGCGAACGATCTGTAGCTCTATTATTTTGTAGCTCAGGAGGCATACATGCTTCACCTGGACACCGGCAACACTGGCTTCATGATTTTATGCACCAGTCTGGTCATGCTGATGACGCCGGGCTTGGCGTTCTTTTATGGCGGCTTGGTGGGCCGCAAGAATGTGCTGGCCATTATGATGCAGAGTTTCGTGTCCATGGGTTGGACAACGGTGATTTGGTATCTCTACGGTTATTCGGTGTGCTTCAGCGGGGATTGGCACGGAATCATAGGAAACCTAAATAACATCTGTCTCCGCGGAGTAAGCCTCAATACTCCTTCTCCCAACGTTACGATTCCCGCGCTGGTATTCATCGCCTACCAGATGATGTTCGCGATCATCACGCCCGCGTTGATTTCGGGCGCTTTCGCCAATCGCGTCACTTTTAAGGCGTATATGTTGTTCCTCACCGGATGGCTGACCTTCGTTTATTTTCCGTTCGTACACATGGTTTGGGGGGGCGGAGTTCTGGAACAGTGGGGAGTGCGCGATTTTGCGGGCGGCATAGTCGTACACAATATTGCCGGCATTGCCGCGCTGGCCTCCATTCTGTACGTAGGCCGGCGGCGAGTGGCCGACCCTGGGCCTCACAGCATCCCGCTGGTGGCTCTGGGCACCGGGCTGCTGTGGTTTGGGTGGTATGGTTTCAATGCTGGCAGCGAGATGCGCGTGGATTCCGTAACCGCTACGGCCTTCCTCAATACGGATATCGCCGCGTCTTTTGCGGCGGTTGCCTGGCTGATAACCGCGTGGTCCCTGGAAAAGAAGCCCAAACTGCTCGGCCTGTTGACCGGCGCGGTGGCTGGGCTGGCCACGATTACTCCGGCAGCCGGCTACGTTTCGCCAAGCACCGCGGTGATTATCGGCCTTGCCGCGGGGGTGGTTTGCTACTTCGCGGTGGAATTGAAGAACAAGCTGCGCTGGGACGACGCGCTCGACGTGTGGGGCGTCCACGGCGTGGGCGGCTTTCTGGGCATCGTAATGCTGGGAATTTTTGCCGACCGAGCCTATAATCCGGCGGGTCCGAATGGCCTGTTACACGGCGATGCCGGCTTTTTTATGAAACAACTGGTTGCCGTCCTGTTCTCGTCGGTGTGGGCGTTCCTCTTTACCCTCGCGATGTTGAAGATCATCAACACCTTTACGCCGGTGAGAGTCGACGAGGCTAGTGAAAAACTTGGACTGGATGAAGCCCTCCACGGCGAGCACGCTTACGAGGAGTTTGGGCGTTAAGCATAACGATGAGGCCCTAACTGGCCCCGGACGATCGCGTAATATGAAGGTATTTATTCAAAACGAGGCTGGTTCATTTACTAAGAATTACCATGATGAAAAGACGCTCAAATTCGCGGGAACAGCTCGAATTTCCCGAGCTTATCCAATGCCTTACGGATTTATCCTCCACACGACGGCGGACGACGGTCTGAACGTGGACTGTTTTGTCCTCACCAAGACATCATTGCAGACTGGTCAAATCGTGGAGTGCGACCCGATCGGCCTGATGGAACAGATTGAGGATGGCAACGAAGACCATAATGTTCTGGCAGTTATTCGAGGCGAAGAAGGGCGGCTTGACGGCGAAACCAAGCAAATGCTGACCGAGTTTGTGAGCCACGTATTCGATCACGTTGCCGGCAAGACGATTCGGGCGGATAGCTTCCGGGGCAGAGAATCGGCCATTGACTACGTCACCGAGCACGAAGATTCAGGCAGCGGGCCAATCGGACCGAGGGTGTGAACGAATTTCGCCCCGCGCCCGCAAGTCTGACACCCAGCACCATCGGGGACGCTGAACTCATATTCCGGCCCCCCGTTTGTTTAGGACTTAGGTACTATTTCGTCAAGGCGGGTTCTGCTGTAAGATGATGTATGGTTCGGTTCCCGGCAATTTGGCTTGTGGCCATGACAGCATTGTCCTATCAAGTACGGTCTGCGGTCGGTGTGATCCGCCGCACCATCAAGTTTGTGGGCCAGCACGGCAGTTCGATGGTTTTCCCTTTCGTTTGGGGCTTGATGGCTTTAACGGTATTACTCCTTCCAGGGCGTGCCATGGCCAGTGGGCCCGGCGTAACTCTTTCGCCATCCAGCTTGGCGTTTGGGCTTCAGGTAATTCAAACCGATAGTCCTCCGCAGGTTATCACCCTCACCAATACGGGGCCGGGAACATTAAACCTTTTGGGTATAACAGTCACGGGAAAGAATAATAAAAACTTTGCTCAAACTAACAATTGTGGCGCGACTGTAGCGCAGGCGGCAAGCTGCCAGATATCCGTCGCGTTCGATCCGATTGTTCTGGGGCCGCTTGGAGCCTCCATCACGGTCAAGGACAACGGGGCTAATAGTCCGCAACAGGCTTCTCTTTCAGGAATAGGCACGTCGGTCCAGCTTGTGCCCCCCAGCCTGGTTTTTGCCGATCAGGTGGTGGGTACAGCCAGCGCACCGCAATCCGTCACGCTCACTAATGAGAGGAATGTTGTCCTCACCATTTCCAGCATCGTTATCGGGGGGACCAATTCCGCAGATTTCACCGCGACCACTACATGTGGCAGTCGGGTAAACAGTCTCGCCAGTTGCGGAATCGCGGTTACTTTTCAGCCCACCGCTATCGGGGCGAGAAATGCCATGGTGACCATCACCGATAATGGAGGCGGGGGATCACAAAGTGTTCCCTTATCCGGCATGGGCATCCCTACGGGCCCTTACGTTACCCTGTCTCCCGTCAGCCTGATTTTTGGTAAACAAAGAGTGGGAACTAGCAGTTTACCGCAGGTAGTGACTCTCACCAATGTTGGGTCGGCTACCCTCAGCATTACCAGCCTCAACGTTACCGGCGCGAATAGCGGAGATTATTCCGAGAGCAATACCTGTGGCAACTCGGTGAATCCGGGAGTCAGTTGCACAATAACTGTAATTTTTACTCCGACGGCCATGGGCACCTGGACGGCGGCCGTGTCGATCACGGACAACGCGCCCAGCAGCCCTCAATCCGTTAGTTTAATGGGAACTAGCCCCTTCCCGGTTCCCTCCATCAGCCAACCGCTGGTGCCAGAAACAGCTTTGCCGGGCGGCCCTGGATTCACTCTCACCGTGAACGGCACCGGTTTTACATCGTCCTCGGTTGTGGAATGGGACGGCAGCCCGCGGGTCACCAGCTACGTGAGCGCCACTCGATTGACGGCTGCGATCTTGGCCGCCGATATTGCAGTTGCCGCCACTGCAATCGTATCGGTTTCCAATCCATTACCAGGAGGCGGGGTTTCCCTCCCGGCGTTTTTTGATGTAACCACCATCGCAAATCCGGTTTCCATGAATCAGGCCAGTCTCACCACGGGCTTGGCCCCTCGCGCGATTGTTTGGGGGGATTTCAATGGCGATGGCAAAGCGGATTTGGCGGTGGTCAATCGTGATTCCAACAGCGTCTCCATCTTTCTTGGAAATGGCAACGGAACATTCCAGCTAGGCGCCAGTTATGTTACCGGCGAGGATCCCATAGCCCTCGCAACCGGAGATTTTAACGGCGACGGTAAAGCCGATCTAGTGGTGGCCGATCGCGCTTCCTACACGATTTCCATCCTCCTTGGCAATGGCGACGGCACATTCAACCCTCACGTGGACTTGCCTGCCGGCGTGGAGCCGCTGTCGGTGACCGTCGGAGATTTTAATAGCGACGGGGCTCTGGACATAGCGGCTGCCAATTCCGCGGATGGCACAGTATCCGTTTTTCTTGGCAATGGCGATGGCACTTTTCAGCCGCAGATCCCCTACGTGGTGGGTTCATCGCCGTTTGCCGTCGTTGCCGCGGATTTCAACGGTGACGGCATTCCAGATCTGGCGGTTACCGATTCCGGAGCCGATACTGTTTCGATTCTGTTTGGCAATGGTGATGGCACTTTCCAAAATCCCATCTCCTATGCCACGGGAAATACGCCGGTTGGGGTGGTTGCGGCCGACTTCAACGGNNTCGATCTTCACCAATCAGCTCAAGGTCGGCGCGGCTGCCGTTGCGGCCGACTTCAACGGCGACGGGCTAGTTGACCTCGCTATAGTCAATTCCGCCGGCAATACGGTTTCCGTCCTGCTGAATATCGGGAACGGAACTTTCGCGCCCCATGCGGATTATCCTGTGGGCCTGGCTCCATTCGAGATAGTGGCCGGGGATTTTAACGGGGACGGCAAGTTGGATCTTGGCGTTACCAACACCAGCTCCAATAGCGTATCCATCTTAATCGGGAACGGAGACGGAACTTTCCAGAGCAGCGTTCCATATCCTACCAATCCAGGGCCGGAAGGCCTGACGGCTGCGGATTTTAATGGCGATGGGCGCCTGGATATGGCGACTGCCAACGAATCTTCGGACGACGCTTCACTGTTGCTCCAAGTTCCGGTCGTATTGCTGGTTCCGGCAAGTCTGGCATTTGGTTCCCAGATGGTAGGTGGCAGCAGCATTCAGACGATTACCTTCACGAATACCGGTGGCGCGGCACTATCTGTTACGGGAATCAGTATTGGGGGGGCCAACGGAACAAGTTTCAGCCAAACGAATAACTGCCCCAGTTCGCTGGCCGGCGGCGCGAGCTGCATCGTCAACGTGACTTTTGCTCCTATTACCGTCGGAAGTTTAACCGCCTCGGCCGTGTTTACCGATAGTGCGGGGGGCAGCCCTCAGGTCGTCGGTCTTGGCGGGGTGGGTGTTGATCCCTCCGTCACGTTTCTTCCTTCCAGCCTCACCTTCAGCAGCCAGCCAATTAATACCGTTAGTCCGCCGCAAACCGTATCGTTGACCAATGCTGGCAATTCCACGCTCACGATTGTAAGCGTGACTATTACGGGAGCGAACAGCGGGGATTTTACCGAAACCAACACCTGCGGCACGATCCTGGCTGGCGCCAGTTGCTCCATTATGGTCACCTTCACTCCGACGGCCACGGGAACTCGCGCTGCGGCGGTCACCATCACCGATAACGCTCCGGGCAGCCCCCAATCCATCAATTTATCTGGTATTGGCACCCCGCCACCGGTTGTGAATCTGTCTCCAGCCACCCTGTCGTTTGGCAATCAGGCGGTGGATACGACCAGCTCGCCGCAGTTCGTAACCCTTACCAATACCGGCAGCGGCTCTTTGGCCATAACCAATTTTTTGGTCTCGGGAAACCTGGTACAGACCAACACCTGCGGGTCCACGGTTGGGCCCGGAGCAAGCTGCACATTCACGATTACTTTCACTCCGACGGCTACGGGGAATCGCTCCGGGCAAATTTTCATCACCGATGATGCGATTGGAAGCCCGCAGATCATAACTACCACTGGTACCGGTACCGCCTCGGCGCTGACGTTCTCTCCGACGGTATTTAATTTCAACAATCAGACGGTGGGATCTTCCAGCTCTCCCCAGATTATAACTTTGACCAATTCGACTTCCGCGGTGCTGAACATTACCAGCCTGACCATCACCGGCCCGAATAGCGGAGATTATTCCCAGACCAATACCTGCGGCCCCACTGTGAAATCTGGCGCTAGTTGTTCTATAACCGTGATTTTTACCCCGCTGGCTTTTGGATCTCAAGCGGCCTTCATCACTCTTGTGGACAATGCCGCCGGAAGCCCTCAGACGGTTCCCCTAATTGGTTTCGGTGCCCTTCCCGGAGTGAGCCTGGTTCCACCCAGCCTTACCTTTGCTGATCAGAAAGTAGGCGCGGGCAGCCCCGCAAGCACCATCACTCTTACCAATACAGGAAATACCAAGTTGACAGTGAGTAGCGTCACAATCAGCGGCGCGAACGCGGCGGACTATGGCGAGACGANNCCTAGCTGCACCATTAACGTAATATTCACGCCGGGCGCGACAGGTATCCGTACGGCGGCGGTTTCGATTGCGGATAATGCGCCTGGAAGCCCGCAAATTGCTGGTTTGTCGGGGACGGGGGTGGCCCCTTCCGTGGTCTTGTCTCCCGCGAGCCTGACGTTTACCGCCCAACAAGTGGGCACCTCCAGCGCACCGCTGTCCGTTATTTTAAGCAACCTGGGCAGCGCGACGCTTATCGTAAGCGGCGTGTCAATTTCAGGAATCAATAACACGGATTATTCCGAGAGCAATAATTGCGTCGGTTCCGTCGCGGTGGGAGCCAACTGCACCGTCAATGTAACATTCACCCCCACCGCCAGCGGGACCAGGGCGGCGGTTTTATCCATTGCTGACAACGCCACCGGCAGCCCGCAGACGGTCACCCTGACGGGCACAGGCACAGCGCCGGTTGCCACCATCTTCCCCTCCAGCCTGACATTTGCAAGCCAGCCGGTTGACACCGCGTCTCCGCCTCAAATGATTAATATTAACAACACGGGCTCGGCTCCGCTTACCGTCTCGGGTGTTTCTATTTCCGGCCTAAACAGTGGGGATTACGCCCAGACCAATGATTGCAACGTGCAGGTAGCCATTGGCGGGGACTGCATGATCGTGGTTACTTTCACGCCCCATGCCTCTGGAATCCGCGCCGCGACCCTCCTAGTCGCCGACAATGCCCCGGGCAATCCGCAAAACGTTGCATTGTCGGGCACCGGCACGGGCACCGGGCCGCCAACGGCTTCGCTCTCCGTTACAAATTTAAATTTCGCGGCGCAGAACGTGAACACCGCGAGCGCGCCCCAATCAGTGACACTCACCAATGCGGGCGGATCGCCTTTAACTATCGTCAGTATTGTGGCCGCCGGCGACTATGCCCAGACCAACAACTGCGGCCCCTCGCTGGCCACCGGGGCCTTCTGTTCGCTGCAAATCACTTTCACCCCGTCGGCGTCCGGAACTCGCACGGGCACCATCACCGTTAGCGATAACGACCCGACCAACCTCCAGACTGTTACTCTTTCGGGCGTCGGGACGACTCCCACCAGCACTGTTTCCGTAACTCCCCGTCAGGCATCCATGACGCCTCAGCGGACCCAACAATTCTTGGCGTATATCAGCGGAGTCCAGAGCAATCAGGTAACATGGTCGGTTGATGGCATTTTGGGCGGCAACGGCTCTACGGGGACGATCTCAGCCTCGGGCCTTTATTCAGCTCCAACCGCCGCGGGCGCTCACACTGTCACAGCCACCAGCATTGCGAATACCACCCAGTCGGCCAGCGTGCCTGTGATCGTGACGGATTATACTGGCACTTTCACCTACCACAACGATTTGGCGCGCACCGGCCAGAACCTAAATGAGACCGTTCTAACCACCGGCAATGTGAACCAGAGCCAATTCGGCAAGCTTTTCAGCTATCCGGTGGATGGCGACGTCTACGCCCAGCCTCTTTATGTTATGGGCGTGAATATTCAGGGTCAGGGCGTCTATAACGTCGTCTATGTCGCCACGGAAAATGACAGTCTCTATGCTTTTGACGCCGACGGCACATCGTCTTCACCGCTTTGGCAGGTGAGCTTTATCAATCCATCGCAGGGAGTCACCCCGCTGGGAACCGCTGATATTGGCTGCTCCAACATTCAGCCCGTGATTGGCATTACCGGCACTCCGGTCATCGATCCCAATACCAATGCGATCTATCTGGTCGTGCGCACCAAGGAAGTATCAGGAGGCACCATTTCCTTCGTGCAGCGCCTCCATGCCCTCGACCTGGGAACCCATCAGGAATTGCCCGGCAGCCCCGTGGTGATTACTGCCAGTGTTCCTGGCACCGGGGATGGCGGGAACACGGTTAATTTTGATCCTCTGCATTCCAATCAGCGGCCCGGCTTGCTGTTGCTCAACGGCACCATCTACATTGGATGGTCGTCACATTGCGACGTGCAGCCCTTCCACGGTTGGTTGATCGGCTACGACGAATCCAGCCTTCAGCAGTCCGTGGCTTACTGCGATACAGCTAATGGCGCCGAAGGCGGCATTTGGCAAAGCGGCGGAGCCCCCGCCGTGGATGAGAGTGGAAACATCTTCGTCGAAACCGGGAACGGCACCTTTGACGCCAGCTCCGGCGGCGTGGACTATGGGGAAAGCTATCTGAAGCTGGTTCCCGGCAGCGGATCTCTCACTCCCGGGGATTACTTCACTCCCTCCGATTGGGTCAGCTTGAATGATGCGGATCTCGACGTGGGCAGCGGCGGCTCCGTAATTCTGCCCGACCAGCCCGGCCAGGTGCCCCATTTGCTGGTAGGATCGGGAAAAGACGGCGAGGTATTTCTGATTGACCGCGACCAGATGGGTGAATTCAATCCTTATGGGAACCAGGTGGTCCAGGCCCTGCCGCCCGGCACCATCCCCACNNTACGCCATGCCCGCCTATTGGAACAACAATATCTATCTGGTTGGCGTGGGCATCCCGGTGAAATCATTCCGCCTGGCCGACGGAGTTCTTTCCCCTTTGCCCCTGTCGGAATCGCCCACTATTTTCGCCTACCCTGGCGCGATTCCCACCACCTCTTCCAATGGCATCGCCAATGGCATTGCCTGGGTTCTGGAAACGGATGGTTCCGGCACGGCCAGCCCCGACGTCCTTCACGCCTACGATGCCGAAAATGTTTCCCGCGAGATTTACAATACCAAGCAGAATTCCGCGCGCGATCAGGCCGGCTCGGCGGTGAAGTTCGGCGTCCCCACCGTTGCCAACGGCAAGGTTTACGTCGCTACCCACACCGAGCTGGATGTATACGGCCTCCTGCCCTAGCAAGCGTGCCGGGCACCAAACGCAGACTCT